>JAKBYW010000144.1:0-5678 GCA_021840275.1 Chloroflexota bacterium
AAATCCTCCGGAAAATTGGAACGGCTGGCGATCCTGCACACCGGTGCGGAAGCGCGGGCACGTGAGTTCCTGCGCCAGGTGATGAACGAGATCAGCCAGTCTGTGCCGCGCGAGATCATGATGCTGAACGTGACCACCGTGATCGGTACGCACGCCGGTCCGAATGGTTTGGGGTTCGCGGCGGTGAGGATGCAGGATTTGTTGCACACTTTGTAAAAAAACAGTAAGATAAGGGCAGGAGTTTGTCATGTCGGCTAATTTTCGCAAGTTATTGAAAAAACTAAAAAAGGAATTTCAGCAACTTTACGGTGAACGCCTGGATCACATTATCCTTTATGGATCACAGGCTCGAGGAGATGCCCGTCCTGATTCGGATGTGGATATTTTGCTGGTAATAAGGGGTGATTTCAATTACATTGAATTTCTCAAGCGTTCGGATGATCTGGCCGCATCCTTTTCCCTGAAGAATGATATTGTCATTTCGCGGGCGTTTGTCTCGGAAAAAGATTATAGGGAAAGACAATCTCCTTTCCTGATGAACGTCCGCCGTGAGGGAATTGCCGTATGAAGTCGGAAGTTGAAGAACTGTTGAGTAAAGCAAAGCGAAGCCTAAAGACCGCAGAGCAAATCTTCAAAGAAGGAGAGGTTGATTTTGCAGGTTCCCGCGCGTATTATGCAATGTTTTATGTTGCAGAAGCCTTACTGCTGGAGCGCGGCCTCGCATTTTCCAGCCATTCAGCTGTGATTGCCAACTTTGGAAAAGAGTTTGCAAAAACAGGAACGCTTAATCCCAAATTCCACAATTATTTGATCAAGGCGCAAGATAGGCGCAATATCGGCGATTACGCAATTGGTGATCATTTGACAGCCGATGAAACGCGGGAAATGATGTTGTGGGCAAAAGAATTCATAAAGCTTGCCGAAACTTTTCTAAAGCAAGCATTTTGATTGAGGCACGCACGCCGGTCCGAATGGTTTGGGGTTCGCGGCGGTGAGAGAAAAATAGAACGCGGATTTCGCGGATCACACAGATATACACGGAGATTTAAAAAATCCATGTAAATCCATCCAATCCGTGTAATCAGCGTTCCATTCATCTGCCCATGATAAAATAACTTCCATATGTTGCCCTCATTAGAGAAACTTCGTAAATTTTTCCGTCTCGAACATGGGAATGGATACAGCAACACCGCCATCATTGGCGGACTTGCCAAAATGCTCGACTTCTGGAAAGCCGAAGCACGCGCTGATGGCGTGACCGAGGAAGTCATTCAGGCTGTTGTTTCGCGTCTGCGTTCTTACGATGGTCTGAAACCCGATGGCCGCGCCGACGCGCTCAAAGGCCTGTGGAAACGCATCCAGAATCAATATCCCGACGATCAGCAAAAAACTGCGCAAAGGGCTGAACAAAAAACACACTCTCCTCAAGAACCAAGGCCTCAACAAACCAGGCCTGAAGGTCAGGCCCAACCGCGTCCTGTTCAGCAACAAAGACCGGCCGCACCCTCGCGCGCTGAATCCGCACCAGGCGGCAAACACAGTCAGACGCCCGCCGCGCTCAACGCCGCATTGACCGTTTTGCAGGGCGTCGGTCCGCGGCATTCGCAAACGCTGGCCGAACTTGGAATGTCAACCCTCGGCGACATGCTCTATTATTTCCCGCGCCGCTACGAAGATTATTCACAACTCAAGCCCATCAAAAGTTTATGGTACGGCGAACAGGTCACGGTGATCGGCACGGTGCAATCCATTCACACCCGGCCGATACGCGGCGGCAAAGCCAGCATCGTCGAGATCATCATTTCGGATGGCACGGGTGCGCTGCGACTCTCGTGGTTCAACAATCCATGGATCGCGAATCGTCTCAAAGAGGGCGAGCAAATTTCCGTCTCCGGATCCGTTGAACAATATCTTGGCCGCCTCGTCATGAACCAGCCGGACTGGGAGCCGGTCGAGATCGAGCATCTTCACACCAACCGTATCGTCCCCATTTATCCGCTGACTGCCAAGATTACGCAGAAGTGGCTTCGCAATTTGATGAAGCAGGTCGTCACATATTGGGCGCCCGCCGTTGTTGATTCACTGCCCGACAGCACGCGCAACGCCGCTGGACTTTTGCCTCTTGGTCAGGCTTTGCTCCAGGCACATTTTCCCGATTCGCAGGAACAACTCAAAGCCGCGCGTGAACGCCTGGCCTTCGACGAAATTTTCTTTTTGCAAATGGGAGTGCTTCGCCAGAAGCGCGACTGGAAACAAGCCGATGCGCGCCGCTTCCCTGTCCCGGACGAGTGGCTGGGTGCGCGTTTAACCAACCTGCCCTTCACGCTGACAAATGCACAGCAACGCGTCATCGGCGACATCCGCGCTGACCTTGATTCTGGCAAGGCCATGAATCGACTCTTGCAGGGCGATGTCGGTTCGGGGAAAACTGTCGTGGCCGCGATTGCCGCCGCGATCATCACGAACAATAACTCGCAAGCCGCCATCATGGCGCCGACCGGAATTCTGGCGGAACAACATTATCGCAACTTCACCAATCTGCTGGCAGGCGAAAACGGAATCATGCAACCGGACGAGATTCGCTTGCTGGTCAGTGACACGCCTGAGTCGCAGAAGGAAGCGATCCGCAATGGATTGGTTGAAGGCAGAATCAAAATCGTCATCGGCACGCACGCAGTCATTGAAGGCCCGGTCCAGTTTAAAGATTTGGAACTTGCGGTGATTGATGAACAACATCGCTTCGGCGTCGAACAGCGCGCCGAGTTGCGCAACAAAGGCACGAACCCGCACCTGCTGGTGATGACGGCCACGCCGATCCCGCGCTCGCTGGCGCTGACGATTTACGGCGATCTCGATCTTTCGGTGATGGACGAGATGCCCGCCGGACGCCAGCCGATCGCGACGCATGTGCTCGCGCCGCAGGAACGTGAGCGCGCTTTCTCGATGATCCGTTCGCAGATCAAGGATGGAAGACAGGCGTTTATCATTTATCCGCTCATTGATGAGAGCGAGAAACTTGAAACCCTGCGCGCCGCGGTGGACGATCATGAAACGCTTTCAAAGGAAATTTTCCCCGACTTGAAACTTGGCCTTCTGCACGGGCGCATGAAGCCCGCCGAAAAAGATGATGTGATGCTCAAGTTCCGCGATGGGCAGTTTGATATTCTCGTTTCGACCACGGTGGTCGAGGTCGGTGTGGATGTCCCGAACGCGACGGTGATGTTGGTTGAAGGCGCAAATCGCTTTGGTCTTGCGCAACTTCATCAATTGCGCGGACGCGTGGGACGCGGCGCGGCGCAATCGTATTGCTTGTTGATTCCAGATCACGAAGATTCGGTTGAGAACGAACGCTTGCAAGCCATGGCGCAGACCAATGACGGGTTTGCATTGGCCGATCTCGATTTGAAGCAACGCGGCCCCGGTGAATTCCTCGGCACGCGTCAGGCGGGATATGCGTCCGGTTTGCGAATGGCGAGTCTCACCGATGTGGCGTTGATCGAGAAGGCACGCGTCCACGCGCAGAACTTATTTGAGCTGGATGCCAACCTTGAACAGCCTGAACATACACTTCTCGCCGAAGCGTTGGGCCGCTTCTGGGGCGAAGGCAAAGGCGATGTAAGTTAGTCGGCTAGTCGCTGGTCTCGTAGCTCAAATTGACTTGGCGACCTTCAGACTCTTGGACAACTATCAGACTAGAAGACTGAGGACAAGAAGACTAAAATGGTTAGAGCATTGTTTCCCGGCACGTTCGATCCCATCCATTATGGACACATTGATATTGCCACGCGCGCCGCGCGTCTTTTCGATGAAGTAGTTGTGGCGGTCTACGATAAGCCGCTCAAGTCGCTGATGTTTTTGCCCGAAGAGCGCATGTCGCTGGTGAGGGAAGCCGTCAAGGATAATCCCAAGATCAAAGTGACCGGCTACAGCGGTCTGACGGTTGACTTTTGCCGCAAGGTCGACGCGCAAGTCATCGTGCGCGGCCTGCGCGTCTTCTCGGACTTTGAGTTCGAGTTCCGCATGGCGTTGGCGAATCAACGCCTCTCGAAAGAGATCGAGACCGTCGCCTTGATTACAGCGGAACAACACACGTTCCTCTCGTCCAGCACGGTACGCGAAATCGCCACGCTTGGCGGGGATGTTTCCAGCATGGTGCCGTCATTTGTGGAGAAGGCTCTGCATGCAAAAGTGATCGATTTAGTTGATCACCAATTCCCTCCCAATGCACTGCGAGATTGATATATAATTGGTTATCACCGCCGCCAATTGTAGAGCGGAGGACCCTATGGATATTCTGCAACTCATCGACCGTTTGGAAGAACTTTTCAACGAAGCCAAGGCTGTGCCTTTCACGCACAACGTGCTTGTGGATGAAGACCGCATGTTGGAGATCATTGACCAGATGCGCATCGTCATCCCGGAAGAAGTGAAGAAGGCGCAGCAGATCATTGGTCAGCGCGACCGTTTCCTGGCACAGGCGCAGGAGGAGGCGGATCGCACGATCGCGCTCGCGCGTGAAAAAGCTGAGCAACTGATCCAGAAGGACATGATCACACAGGAAGCCAATCGCCGCGCCGAGCAAATCCTGGCGCAGGGCCGCGCGGACGCGGAAGTTTCGCGCCGGGACGCCGACGATTATGTCATGGATACGCTGGTGAATTTGCAGGATGTGCTGGAAAAGACCCTTACCCAGGTCCGCAACGGTGTGCTGGCCATACAACAGGACCAAACGCAAAAATCCATTCCTGCTTCGTCAGCACAGGCAATAGCTGGGAAAATGGAGAAATAAAGTATCTGATCTGAAAATAGATTTTCATGTTTGGTGGTGAAAATCTATTTTCATGGCGACTTTTGAGAAGATACGAAATAATCAATTTTCGGTGACCCGTGAAGCCCAACGCGAAATCGTGTTGGGCTTTTTTGTCCAGTAGACAAAACTCCCCTTTTACCAGGTAGACAAAACCCCCCTTGCCTTTTGCCCTACAATTGATTAGTATATACGAAACAAAATGGAACCAATGCCATCCCGGCCCCCCAGCTTGTGCAATCAGCGTCGACACTCCAAACCGCTACACGCGGTGCAAACCACGATCTTTGTGTCTATTCTGCTGGCAACCGTTTTCGTAATGTGGACGCCGGCCAATTTCTCCACCGCCTCCTTCTCGGACAAACTGGCTTTGCTTCTAACCCCTCAGGCTCCCAGCAATCCAAACCTTCCAGTGCAGGCGCCGCTCAGGATCGGGATCGTTTCAGGACATAAAGGCAACGACTCCGGCGCGGTCTGCACGGATAGCAACGGCAACGTCACTTTGACGGAGGCCGAAGTCAATCTCAATATTGCAACTCTCGTCCAGAAGAAACTAAACGAGCGCGGTTTTCAAGTGGACCTGCTTAACGAATATGATACGCGCTTGAACGGTTATCGCGCCGTCGCCATCGTATCCATCCATAATGATTCATGTCAGTACATCAACGATCAGGCGACAGGCTTCAAAGTTGCCGCGGCTTTGAATACGCGCGATCAAAACCGCGCCAACCGTTTACTGGCCTGCCTCATTGACCGTTATCACACCGCCACCGGCCTGAAATTTCATCCGGGCAGCATCACGGCAGATATGACCAGCTATCATGCCTTTTCAGAAATTGACCCTGATACAATTGCGGCTATTATCGAAACC
>JAKBYW010000145.1:0-5630 GCA_021840275.1 Chloroflexota bacterium
TGAAAGCCGCAATGTTACTTCGTTTCCCATAGCGCCTTGTCACTCAAATATTTATATCCGGCGTCCGGGAAAATCGTCACGACCACGCCTTCCTTCAACTTGGATGCAACTTCCAACGCAGCGACCGCCGACGCGCCGGATGAAATCCCAACGAACAGACCTTCTTCGCGTGCCAGTCTGCGGACCATTTCATGCGCCGCCTCGGTCTGGACTTCGAGCGGCGTGCCCGCAAATGACTCATCATAAATCCCGGGCTTGATCGCGCTTGGCATGTGCTTGAGTCCTTCGAGCCCGTGGAAAGGCGCGTCCGGCTGAAACGAAATGATTTTTACGTGCGGCAATTGCTCACGCAAATATCGTCCGGTTCCCATCAACGTGCCCGATGTGCCAAGCCCGGCCACAAAATGTGTGACCTGACTATCCGTCTGCGAAACGATCTCCGGCCCAGTAGACAAATAATGCGCCTGCCAGTTCGCTGGATTGTTGTACTGATTCGCATACCAATACAGACTCGGCTGGTCAGCCGCCATTTGTCGCGCTGCCAGAATCGCGCCGTCCGAGCCTTCGGATGGATCGGTGAGAATCACTTCCGCGCCGAGCGTACGAAGAATGGTAATTCGTTCCGGGCTGGCATTTCCCGGCATGCACAACGTGACGGGAATTCCAAGCGCCGCGCCGAATGTTGCATAAGAAATTCCCATATTGCCGGATGTTGAATCAAGTAGACGCTTACCCGAAACGAGATCGCCATCAGCAATCGCGGTTCGAATGATATTCAACGCAGGCCGATCTTTGACCGAGCCGCCCGGGTTGAACCATTCAGCCTTGGCAAAGATTTGTACACGCGGCGGCAGGCCCAAGGCCACGCGGCGAAGCGGAAGCAGAGGCGTGTTCCCCACATGCGCATCGAGTCCATCACTCTCTAAAGATTTGAATTGGATTTTCTGTATTTGTGTAAGTGTCATAAATTTCCAAAATAAAACAGCCAACGAAAACAAAAAGGACGCGTACAACGTCGCGCGATTCGAATGGTTTCGAATGCGGAGTCGTACACCGTCCTTCAATTTCGTTGGCTGTTGGCTTCTCGAAGAGGCGGTGCTACGAGCCCCGCCTCAGACACAAGCAATAAATGGAAAACATGGTGGTTTAATTTCCTATATTTTTATAATATATATTCTACAAAATTTTTCAGATTTGTCAAGGCGAAAAATAAATAAACTTATTTATCTCTCACCCGCCCGAGATGGAGGCCATCAAAATAATCTGGTCACTTTCTTCAAGGCGGGTCTCCAGGCCGTTGAGGTCCCGGATGTTTTGGCTGTTGACAAAGATGTTGATATGACGGCGAACCTTACCCTCGGAATCAAAAATATGAATTTTGAGCGCAGGGTATTTTGCGACCGCATCATTGAGCACGTCTGAAACTGTCGCGCCATAGACGACAGCTTCAGGTTTGTTATCAATATAGTAACGCATCAACGGGCCAACTCTTAAAACAGGCATGGCCTATTTTACTGTATAAAATAAAAAGGCCAGGCTTCTTGAGAAGCCTGGCCTCATCAATCTATTCTTCCTTCTTGGCTTCCATTTCTTTCTTATGCGCTTCGACGATCATACCCGCAATGTGAGATGGAACGATGTCGTAATGATCCAGCTCCATTGTGAAGTAGCCGCGTCCGCCGGTGATGGAACGCAACTGCGACGTGTAGCGGAGCATTTCGGCCAACGGAACAGTCGCCACAATGACAGTGCTGCCGTGCTCGGCCTCCGTGCCTTGCACGCGGCCGCGACGAGTGTTGAGGTCGCTCATCACATCGCCCATGTTGGCATCCGGCACGATGATATTGACTTTCATGATCGGTTCGAAAAGCACCGGACCCGCATCGGCCACCGCCAGTTTGAACGCTTCGCGTCCGGCGATTTCGAAAGCCACCGGCTTCGAATCGACAGGATGCTCCTTGCCATCGTAAACGATGACTTTGACATTACTCATCGGATAGCCCGCAAACGCGCCGTGCTGCAGCGTGGCAGCAATGCCTTTTTCAATGGCGGGCAGATACGACTTGGAGAGATTCATCCCAACCAGTTCATCGGTAAATTCAAAATCAGCGGACGGCAAAGGCTCGATCCGCAAATGGACTTCGCCAAACTGTCCCGAACCGCCCGATTGTTTTTTATGACGATATTGAGCAGAAGCTTTCTTTGTGATACCTTCGCGATAAGGGACCTTCGGCTCATGTGAGGCAAGTCCCACCTGGAACTTGGTCTGCGCACGATGGATGGCTACATCAATGTGTTGGTCGCCCATGCCTTGCAAAACAGTCTCGCCGGTGATGTGCTCGTTATGCCACGAAAGCGTCATATCTTCTTCGCACAGACGGGTCAGAGTCGGGGAAATCTTGGCGGCGTCGGCTTGCGTCTTGGGTGCGATGGCAACCCGATATAAAGCAGCGGGGAATTTGGGTACGGTAATTGTCAGCGGATGATTCTTATCGCACAAAGTATCGCCCGTGGCAGTGACGTTTAACTTGGCAACGGAGCCAATATCGCCAGCATGAATTACTTTAACCGCAATCTGTTCCTTGCCGCGCTGAATGTGCAGACTGGACATGCGCTCTTCGACATTCTTGTTTTGATTCCACAAACGGATATCGCCTTCAATGGAACCGCTGATTACGCGAAAATAAGTCATGCGCCCCACGAACGGGTCAGCGGTCGTCTTCCAAACATAAGCGGCCAGAGGACCGGTATCCGAAGCGGGCAATTTTTCTTCACCGTCCTTGCCCTGGGCGATGCGTGGCTGTGCATGTCCGGGCGATGGCATTAGATCTACCAAGCCATTCAGGAGCGGCACGATGCCAATTTCGCGTCCGCCTGCAGCGCAATAGACCGGGATAAAGTCTCCGGAGCGGACAACGTCTTTTAGACCGACGATCAGCTCCTCGTCCGAGAGAGAACCGGCTTCGAGATACTTTTCGAGCAGAGTATCTTCACCTTCTGCGGCGGCTTCGACCAAAATCCCATGCGCTTCCCTGGCGGCTGCCAGCATATCTGCCGGAATATCGGTCACGGTTTTTCCGTCGCCCATGAAAACCTTCATCGAGATCAAGTCAACCACACCCTTGAAATCGTGTTTCTCTCCGATCGGCAATTGCACTTTGACCAGACGATGCCCGCCGGCGTGCGCATATTGTTCCACGGACGCGTAGGCCTTTTCGTAATTGGCATTATCGCGGTCGAGCTTGTTGATGACCACGAAGCGCGGCAACTTGAACTCGTCGGCGTAACGCCAGGCGACTTCGGTGCCGACTTCGAGACCGGCCACTGAATCAACCAGAACCACCGCGCTGTCGGCCACGCTCAACGCGGAAATCACTTCGCCGACAAAATCGGTGAAGCCGGGCGCGTCGAGCAGATTGATCTTATGGTCGCGGTATTCGATTGGAAGAACAGTGGTGTACAGGGAAATCTTGCGTCTGGCTTCCTCTTCATCGTAATCAGAAGCCGTGGTTCCATCATCTATCTTGCCGAGACGAGTTGTTGCCCCCGTACCATGCAGAATTGCTTCAGCCAGCATGGTTTTACCTGCGCTGCCGTGCGAGGCCAGCGCAACGTTACGTAAAAACTCAGTGGTATACTCTTTCATGACAACCCTTCCTAAAATGTGGAATGATGCCGCCAGACAGTGCGTGTGATTGTACGAGAAGTGGGTTGAATTGTCAAAGTGAGAACTGTCATATTACTGAGGTGACATGGAAGAATTTTACAATCATTATTCGTTCCTGTGGATTTCAATCGGCCTCACCATGGCGGCCGACTTATATTTTCTTCGACGCAAAAGGCAATGAGGTTTGGCGAGCGATCGGCGAGATCGATCCTCAAAAAGTGCGCGATTCGGTTAAAACATTTTCAATGGGCTTTATTCGCTGGCTCTCTTTCAACTTTTGGTATTTTCAAAATCCGCCCTGGGATTCCGGAATCTCCCCTCCGGAATTATTGGATTTCATCGCCAACCAGCCTGCCGGGCGCGCCATTGATATCGGCTGCGGCACCGGCACGAATGTCATCACACTGGCACAAAATGGCTGGCGAGTCACCGGTATAGATTTTGTTCCTCGCGCGATTCAAATCGCAAAACGCAAATTTAAAAACATCAGCGTCGAATTACAAGTCAACGACGCCACCAAATTAAAAGGCATCAACGGTCCCTTTGATCTGGCGCTCGACATGGGATGTTTTCACGGCATTGATAAAAAGGCCGACTATCTGAGTCAACTAAGTCGCGTCCTTGCTCCAGGCGGACACTGGCTCATGTACGGATTTTTCAAATCCGATTCGCAACAATCTGGATCCGGGCTGGCCGCGCCCGACTTGGACTTGATCTCATCCTTTGGCTTTCGGCTGGTTTCCCGAAAAGACGGCGTGGATAAACGCGAACGCCCGTCGGCTTGGTTTTTATATCGAAAAGGTCTCGATACGGCGGTGGTCGAGTAGCGCTCTTCGCGTATCGAGACCCCACCGCCTACTCGACCAACAAACAAAATAATTATTGGTAAATAAAATATGCGCCTCTTATTCATCTTCCTTGACGGCGTCGGCCTCGGCGCCGACAACCCCGAAATAAATCCCCTCGCGCGTGTTGACATGCCCGTCATGCAAAGCCTGCTCGGCGGACAAAAACTATTGGCCGCATCTGCGCCCTTTGCTGGCGAACGCGCAACTTTGCTGCCCCTCGACGCATCTCTGGGCGTGAGCGGCCTGCCGCAATCCGCAACCGGACAAACCGTTTTACTGACCGGCATCAACGTTCCGGCTGAGATTGGCGAACATTACGGGCCAAAGCCAAATCCGGCAGTTGCAAAATATCTACTTAATGGCAATCTCTTTTCGCAATTAACCAAAGCAGGCAGGACCGCCGCCCTACTTAACGGTTATCCGCCGCGTTACTTCGATGGCGTTGATTCGGGCAAGCGACTCTACTCTGCCATTCCGCTGGCAGTCACATCGGCCGGACTGCCCCTCTTCACGAAAGATGATCTTTACGCGGGCCGCGCACTTTCTGCTGATTTCACCGGCGCGGGCTGGCATGAAATACTTGGCTTCCCCGATGTACCGACATACGGTCCGCGCGCCGCAGGCAAAAAACTGGGCGAACTCGCAGGTCGATACGATTTCTCATTCTTCGAATATTGGGCCAGTGATTATGCCGGGCACAAACAAGATATGAAATGGGCCATCAAACAACTCGAAATATTCGACGGCGTACTCAGCGGCCTGATCGAAAACTGGGATGATGACGAAGGCTTGATCCTGGTTACATCCGACCACGGCAACATGGAAGATTTATCCACGCGGCGGCACACGGATGCAAAGGTGCCGGGGCTGTTGATCGGTTCATCGAAGGCGCGCGCCGCTTTCGGGTCCGGTTTGAACGATTTGGCCGAAGTCTATTCGCGCATCCTGAACACAGTCATCTGATATTTTGGCGCGCCAATTGGGGAGAGATGAAAGCCGCCTCAACGCTAAGAACAGCGCTCTCGGCAATTACTCCACACATTACAAAAGGTCGACTTGCCAGGACTTTCGCTTCGTGCGCCAAAAGCCTTGAATTTGAGCGAAAAATGCGCACA
>JAKBYW010000146.1:0-5618 GCA_021840275.1 Chloroflexota bacterium
GATATTGAATAAAGATTGCTTGCCGAGGCGGTCCGCGCTCATACGAGAACTCCTTCTTCCTTTATGGCTTTATAAAATGGGGAAATGGCGTAATACCTCATTTCACTTATTGTTGTAGGAAATGTTGAGATTACCTTCCCCGCGTCAAAGCCAATCTCCCATGCGACACTGGAAACTAATTTACGCGTTTCTTTATCCACGGAAGGCAAAACCACAAGCAGGTCAATATCGGAATATTTGGTCGCGTCACCGCGCGCTTGCGAACCGAACATGATAACCCTGACGGGTTGTCCCAGTTCGTTCGTCAATCGCTTGCGGACTTCTTTTGCAAGCTTGAGGGCGCGCACTCTTGGCTTCATCTTTTTCATACAGCAATTATATCCGCTTACTCAACGATTCCATCCGTCTTCGCCGCCATGATGAAATCATTCTGGTGCAGCCCTTTGATTTTATGCGTCCACCACTGGACGGTGACTCGTCCCCACTCGGTGACAATCAATGGATGATGATCTTCCTTTTCCGCGATCATGGCGATTTTGGTGGTAAAGGCCATTGCCTCTACAAAATTTTTCAACTTATAAACGCGCTCCAACCGTTTGACACCATCTACTACTTTAACCTGCCAATCCGGCACTTGCGGCTGGAGTTCAGTTATCTGTTCATCGGTCACGGTCGGCTCGCCGCCGCGACAGGCGATACATTTGAGTTGAGATAGGTTTGTCATTTGCACATCTCCTGTAGGTCGGACTGACAGTCCGACCTACTACTTTTTCAGAAAGTCATCCAGCTCAACCCCAGCCTGTTTCAAAATCGCCTGCAGTGTGCCTTCCGGCATATCGCCGGGATGATTGAAATGGTTGGAAATCGGCCTGTCGCCGGGTTATGCCAGATTTCGTGACTGCCCGCGGCATGACGAAAAAACTCAAAGCCAAAAGCCTTGAGTTTCTTGACGATTTGCCGGTATCGAAAGCCAGAGAGCCTTCCCATCCTTATCCTTCGACAATCAACGGATAATCGAAACTTTCACTGATCTGAGGCAGGTCAACGTTCCCTTGCGCTTCAAGTAATTTGCGCGCCACGTCACGGGCAATTTCAACTGTTTCCGCAATCGTGCGTCCTTGTGCGACTAATCCCTGCACATCATCGGAAGTAGCCAGATACATGCCTCCTGGCAATTTCTCAATATGAATCTTCACAATGCGCTCTTGAACATTCAACATGGAAAATCTCCTTGCTGGTCGCAAGTATGGCACAGCCTCATAAGGCTTTGATCAGGGTTTTAATTGAACCCGTGCTTGGCAAATGGATACGAATTACGCGGCGTCCACGCGCAACCAGCGTTTCATAATCGCCGAGCGCCTGCGCACGGATCAACGTCCCAAACGTCATACCTTCATTTGGAATTTGAATATCTTTCTCAGCGTCCGCGATAATTTGAATGAACAGTCCTGTGTTCGGACCGCCTTTATGAAATTGTCCCGTTGAATGTTGGAAGCGCGGACCGAAGCCGGTCGTCACTGCGCATTTCGTCCTGGCGCGGATCGCCACACGCATAGCTTGCAAAGAAACATTTATCTTTTCGTTGCGCGGCAAATAAGCATTGATGGCGACGTAGTCTCTGCTTTTCGCCTGCGCCAAGAATTCAGCCAGCGCAGACTTCGCATCTTTCAACTCGACCGATTTACCCTCGTCCAATTTTCCGCTTGACTGATATTCTGCGATCTTGGCCTTCGTACGATTTTTGCTATCCTGCACATCGGGCTGGTCAAAGGCATTAACGCCGATAATATGGCAGGCCACCGAAGTCGCAATTTCCCAACGGAAGAATTCAGCGGCCAGCGAATAAGAATCGGGGATGGAAAATTCAATGATCGGATGACCTGCATCTCGCAAAACTTTCAGGCTTGCATCCAATTCACCGGTTTGACGCAAATAAACGAACAGACGATCATTTCCATAAACGGACTCGTCACCAATTGGCTCCATCGGCACGGGCAGGATTCCCTTGCCATGTTTGCCACTCGATTCAGCGATGACCTGTTCGATCCAGCTTGCAAACGAGGACAACGGCGCATCAGCCAGGACCGTCAGCTTGTCGCGGCCCGCCAAAGCGGACTCAGCCACGACGGCTCCCAGCGCCAAACCCGGGTTGCGCGCTGCCGGGACATTCGCCTCACACTGACGTCTCATCAAATCAGCATTATCAAGCAGACGATTTAAATCAATTCCAAGCAACGCAGCTGGAACCATGCCAAAATCCGTCAGCGCGGAATATCGTCCGCCAACGGTTTCATCGGAAGAGAAGATTTTCCTGAAGCCGCGTTCGCGCGCCAATTTTTCGAGCGATGTTCCGGGGTCGGTGGTGGTAATAAAGTGCGAGCCATCGTGTTTGCTCAATTCCCAGAAATAGTCGAGTGCGGCCATGACTTCTGCCGTGCCTCCCGATTTGCTGGCGACGATGTACAAACTTTTTTTAGGCGGGAAGTTCTTCGCGGCCAGCGCGACTTGCGCGGGGTCGGTGGAATCAAGAATGGCAAGCAGCCCCCCTCCGGCTCCCCCCATTTTCTCCGAAAATGGGGGGAGAGAAGTCTGGAAAATCAAAGAGAAAACTTCGGCGGTGAGCGATGAGCCACCCATGCCCAAAACCAAAACGCGATCCATTCCGGCTTTGCGGACTTCATCCGCGAAAGATTGATAGCTTGGCAAAAGTGCGCGCGCTTTTTCGATGGAATCCAACCAACCCAAACGAATCTTGACTTCGGCCTGACCAGCCGGATCAGATGCCCACAAAGTTGGGTCATGTGCCCACAGACGCGCGGGAACGGAATCAGTTTCGAGCTTGGCGATCTGCTTTGAAACGGCGTCCGCCAAAGGTCCAAGTGAAGAGGCGGCGTTCTTGCGTCTATCATCAATTGTTTTCAGCAAACCCGTAAACGCGTCGGCAAAGGCCTTAACGCCTTCGTCTTCGAGCTCCTGAGTCATGACATCCATCGAGATGCCCTGCTTCTCAAGTTGAGCCAGCGCATCTTTTGATTTATCGAGATCGCGCGTGATGATGATCTCGGCCTTGCCGTGATCACGGAAAGCGTCCAACGTAGCGGGCGGCACAGTGTTGACCGTGTGCGCGCCGATGAGATTGTCAACATAGATGGTGTCGGGATAAGCGGGATTTTTCGTGCTGGTCGAAGCCCACAGCGGACGTTGGAAGCGCGCGCCTTTTGATTTCAATTTTTCCCAACGCTCGCCCGCAAATGTTTTTTGAAATTCATCGTAAGCAAGTTTTGCATTTGCAATCGCGGCCAGACCGCGCAACGGTGAATCTTCGGGAAGTTTCGGATCGATCTTTGAATCGACACGCGAAACAAAGAACGACGCGACCGACGCAATGCGCTCGATGGGATGACCCGCGGCAAGACGATCTTCAAGGCCGCTAAAATACGCATCCATGACTTCGGCGTAACGAGCCAGCGAGAAGATGAGCGTAACATTGATGTTGAGTCCCGATGCAATCGCTTTACGAATGGCAGGCACGCCAGCTTTGGTGGCTGGAATTTTTACCATCAAGTTCGGACGCGAGACACGCGCCCAAAGCTGCTGGGCCTGCATGGCGGTCTTTTCGGTATCGTTGGCGATTAATGGGCTGACCTCGATACTGACGTAACCATCGCCGCCGCTGGTTTCTTCGTAAAGTGGGAGGAACAGGTCGGTCGCGGCGCGAATGTCTTCGATGGCAAGTTCCCAGAAGATTTTCTCCGCATTCCAGCCCGCCCAGGCAAGCGGAATCAACGCGGCATCATAATCGTTTGTTTTTGCAATCGCGTTGTTGAAAATGCTCGGATTGGACGTCACGCCGCGAATGTCGCCGCGTTCAATCATGGCTTTGAGTTCGCCGTTCTCCAACAGTTTGCGCTGGATGTTGTCGTACCAGAGGGATTGGCCGAGTTTCGTTAGATTTTCAATTGGGTTCATAGTATCTCTCGTTTTCAAGTTTACAGGTTGGAAGGTTGGAAGGTTCACAAGTTTACAGGTTGGAAGGTTGACAAGTTAGACTTCGTACTCAGCGAAGTCTTCACGAAGTTTCTGTGATTGAGGGTGTGTTTCAAGATAAGCGATGAAGCGGGCAATTTGGCGAGAGGCTTTCTCGGCCATCGCAAATGCTTTCCTAAATTGTTCTTGAGAAATGTATTCAAGTCGTGAGAAACATATAACTGGGATCGGACTTCGCCAGCAGACGCTTTTGCAATTCCCAAATACCGAATGAAAAGCGCTTGTGTTTGGCTTTCAAATCCTTCTGAAATATTACTCATTACCGAAACAGATGCGCGACGAATCTGATCCTTCAATCCAAAATCACGGGAAAATTTTGCTTCTTCCGTGTGGAAATAAATCAACTTCGTTAATTCACGCGCTGTTTGCCATGCTTCAATTTCCTCAAAGCGCGTAATTGTTGACATAATTCTTCTCCTGTTACTTGGTGAGTGAGTTTTCAAGTTGGAAAGTTGACAAGTTGACCTGCAAACTTTCTAACTTTCCAACTTGCCAACGTCTTCAAGTTTACGAATCTTCCCAACGCGCCTTGCAAGCCTTTCGCCGCCGGGTTCGTTGCCTTGATAGCGCGCATTCAAAAACGCGAGGATGAGCGCCTTCGCAAGTTCCGATCCGATCACTCGACCGCCGAGGCACAACACATTCATGTTATCGTGCAAAACGCCTTGCGCGGCAGAATATGTGTCGTGGCAGATCGAAGCATACACGCCCTTCATTTTGTTTGCGGCAATGCACGCACCGACGCCCGAACCGCACACCAAAACTCCCCGTTCAGCATCACCAGCTTGAATCGCGCGCCCGACTTTTTCGGAATAATCGGGATAATCCACTGGCTCGACACTATTCGTTCCCAAGTCGATCGGCTCGTGCCCGGCGGCACGCACCGCGTCCAAGACAGTTTGTTTCAGCGGAAAACCCGCATGGTCAAAACCAACAGCAACTTTCATTTCCGTCTCGCTTTATTTTTTGTCGTCTTCGCAGATTTTTTCGTCGCGCCTTTTTTCTTTGGCAAAATGGATTTCGCCTGTGCAAGAACATTCTCCATCGTAAAGCCGAATTTTTCGAACAGGATTTGTGCAGGCGCCGAAGCGCCGTAATGATCGATGGCGATTATTTTTCCAGCGGACCCGGCGTATCTTTCCCAGCCGAGGCTGGCTCCCGCTTCGACGGCAATTCGCGCCGTGACCTTTTTCGGCAGCACAGACTCGCGATAGGCATGATCCTGTTTCTCGAACAATTCCCATGAAGGGAACGACACCACGCGCACGCTGCGTCCCTGCTCTGCGAGTTTTTGCGCGGCTTCGTAAATCAATCCAACCTCCGAGCCGGACGCCATCAAAATAATCTCCGGCGTCTTCTTTCCAAAGCTGGCGAGAATGTATGCGCCTTTTTCAACGGTTGGAAGATTTGAACCCTTCGACATGCTCAGGGCGGCGGGTTGGAGGGTTGGAACGTTCTGACGAGTCAAGGCCAACGCCGTCGGGCCGTGACGATTCTCGAGGGCGACTTTCCAGGCCTGGGCTGTCTCGTTCGCATCGGCTGGCCGGATCACGGTCAGGTTTGGAATCGCT
>JAKBYW010000147.1:0-5613 GCA_021840275.1 Chloroflexota bacterium
TCTACTCGACGCAGGCGTGGATTATCTCGATGTGCAATTCTCGCCCGAGAAAATAAAAATCTTGAATGCTCATGCAAAAGAAATGCAAGACAAAAAATTATGTTTTATCACCGAAGCAGGATTCCATCCCGGCCTGCCTGCTGCGCTGATCCGTTATGCCGCATCCAAAATGGACAGCATTGAGTCCGCCTCGACTGCCGGTTATTTGAACGTCGGCACATCCATGCCTTACACCGATGCCGTGGATGAATTAATGGAAAGTTTCATTGATTACCAAACTCAAGTTTACAAAAACGGCGCGTGGACAAAATCAACTTCCTACGATATTTGCAAATTCGATTTCGGCGAAGGCATCGGCAAACGCGATTGTTATTCCATGTTTTTTGAAGAGTTGCGCGCCCTGCCGGAAATGTATCCATCCTTGAAAAATGTCGGCTTCTACATGGCAGGTGGAGGCTGGCTGGCGGATTCACTGACCATGATCGTTTTGCTCGGCTTGAAGATCGCGCCCAAACGCGGACTCAGGCCGATGGGCAAACTCATGTGGTGGATCATGACCAAACTTCCGAAGCCTCCTTATCGCGTGGTGCTGGCAGTCGAAGCCAAAGGCCAATTAAACGGACGCCCGCTCGAGGTCCGTGTGAGAAGCGAACATGAGGACGGTTACGAGTTCACCGCGATTCCCGTCGTCGCGTTCATAATGCAATATAATAAGGCTCGGCGTCCCGGCCTGCACATGATGGGACATCTGGCCGAGCCGGATCGTCTTTTCAAAGACATGGAGCAAATGGGCGTCCGCATCACAACATAACCGTATGATCATCCAGCCACGTCACAGATTGAACATTTCCACCTTTCCCCAGCAACTTTAGCAACAGGCTTTGCATCGCGTCCGCCGGGCCAGACGTAAAATAGCGGACATCTCCACGCGTCCCCGCCGGGAGCTTCAAGCCATCCGCTTCAAGCAGACGTTTGGCCTGCCTCGCCACCGAGGGAGCCGGGTCAATCACCCGCACCTTGTCCCCCACGATCCGCTCAATAAGCGGGATCACAAACGGATAGTGGGTACAGCCCAAAACCACTGTGTCAATATTTTGCGCAAGCATCGGATGAAGCGCATCTTCCAAAATATGACGCGTCTCCGGCCCATCCAGATCGCCCTTCTCGATTTGCTGTACCAATCCCAAACACGTGCTTTGCAACAACTCTACGCCTGTTGCAAATCTTTCCACCACCGACGCGTACAACGCGCCCTGAAACGTTGCAGGTGTTGCCAAGACTCCGACCACACCGGATTCCGTCCACTCGGCGGCAGGCTTAACGGCCGGTTCCATGCCGACGAAGGAAATATTTGGAAATGTTTCGCGCAGAAATTTCAAAGCCGCGGCGGAGGCCGTGTTACAAGCCACGACAATTATTTTTGCATTTTGCTCAAGTAAAAATCTCACAATCCCCTCCGAGAAGTTTTGGATCTGCTTCATCGGACGCGGCCCGTATGGCACATGCCTTTGATCGCCAAAATAAATGACCGACTCTTCGGGCATCAGCTCACGAATGGCGCGCAGTACGGAAAGTCCGCCGACGCCGGAGTCAAATACACCGATGGATGAGTTTGCATGTGATAGCATAGGGAAAGTATAATATATTATGAATCGTGAAAGGAAAACAAAATGTTAACTTCATACATTCATGCCGCGATGTTGCTGGCAAAATATGAAATCCTTGAGGATCACACCTATTACGGTGAAATCCCCGGCTTTCAGGGAGTATGGGCAAATGCGGATTCACTAGATGCCTGCCGGGAGGAATTGCAGAGCGCACTGGAAGACTGGCTTGTACTAGGCCTGCGTATGGGACACGAACTGCCCGTTGTTGCAGGAATTAACCTTACGCCCGTTGAGGCGCATTAATGCCCCTATTTGGTTCAATCAAGCGCAAAGATTTGATACGCGCCTTGAAACAAGCTGGCTTTGACGGGCCTCATGCAGGCGGTAAACATGAATTTATGGTGAGGGAGAATTTGCGGTTAACATTGCCAAACCCGCATCAGGGAGAAACTGGCAAAGACTTGCTTTCCAGGATTTTAAAACAGGCGGGCATCTCACGCGAAGACTGGGAAAAATTGTAGAATATCGCACGCACTTTCGGCGGAAAGTCCGCCGACGCCCGAGTCAAATACATCGAGGGGATTTTGTTGCGAGGGCATAAAAAATGATAAAACGTAAACATGCAAAATGTAAAGCGCCCAATTCGCGGTTTATTTGTAAAATTTATTTCCCCGCCGCTTCTACAAATTTCCTGAACAAATTTCTTGTTGGTTGTTGATCCGTCAACCATTCGGGATGCCATTGAACGGCGATGCCAAATGGATGGTTGGGCAATTCGACAGCTTCCACCAATCCATCCGGAGCGTGGCCGGTGACGCGCAGACTCGGCGCGATGTCTTTCAAACCCTGATGATGCAAACTGTTGACCTTGACAATCGGCTCTCCCAATACTTCTGCGATGTGCGTGCCTTCTTCGATCTTGACTTCATGCACCAACACGGTAAACATGTTGCCGGGATATGAATGATCGAGCGCGTTTGGTAATTGGTCAGGAATGTGCGTATAAAGCGTTCCGCCCAACGCCACGTTGACAGCCTGCACTCCGCGGCAGATGCCGAGGAAGGGTTTTCCGTCTGCGGCTGCGGCTTGGATCAAGTTCATTTCAATGACGTCCCGCAACGGATCCACTTCATCGATGCGGGGATGCGCTTCGCCTGCAAAATACTCAAGAGAAATGTCCCCGCCGCCGGCGAAAAGCAGCCCATCGAGCCGGGAATAGAGCGCATCCCATCCGCTTTCAGCCAGCATGGACGGAATCAAAACCGGCACACCGCCCGCCTGCATAACAGCCTTGCTGTATGATTGCATCAAGTTAGTTGTGGAAAAACCGTGAATATTCTTGCCTTCGGTTGTGGTGATTCCGATAATGGGTTGCATGGTCACCTGCTAAAGTCAAAGGGCGCAGTTGCCTGCGCCCTTTGACTTTTGAGTCTAGTCGAATTTCTGTTTGAGTCGGGCCGACTTGCCCGTGCGGCCGCGCATAAAGTAGAGCTGCGCGCGGTTCACCTGATTGTGGCGTTCGACCACCACCTTGTCAATGCGCGGCGAACGGAGCAGGAAAGTGCGTTCGACACCGATGCCGTTGGAAGCCATACGGCGGACGGTAATGTTCGCATCGTTACCTCCCTTGCGCAAGCGGATGACGATGCCCTTGAATTCCTGAATGCGCTCGCGATCGCCTTCTTTGATCTTGACATGCACATTAACAGAATCACCGGAGCGCAGTTCAGGGATATTCTCGTTCTTCTTGGCCTCAACGGCCTTTATCATGTCTGTCATTGCCATTCTTCCTTACGATATGAAAATATATTCTTTTTTAAGCGACGGCGGATTATAGCACGCAAATTCTGCTTTCACAAGCCCGCGACTGAAAACCGAAAATTCCCGTAAATATGGTCTCGATACGCCCCTCGAACTGCACTCGGGGCTACTCGACCACCATGCTGATGAAACTGTCAGGTGGCTAGAAACTGTTTACTGACAACTGATTACTGACCACTGCCTACTGGTATTTCCTCACCGCCAGTACAGCGTTGTGACCGCCAAATCCAAAAGCATTGCTGATCGCCATAGTGACCTTTTTCTCACGCGCCTTGTTCGGAATGTAGTCCAGATCACATTCGGGGTCGGGCGTTTCGTAATGAATGGTGGGTGGAAGCAGTCCTTCGCGCACCGCCTGCACACAGAAGATAACTTCCAGCGCGCCGGTCGCGCCCATCATATGCCCGGTCATGGACTTGGTCGAGGAGATCGGGATTTTATGAGCAAGATCTGCGCCAAAGGCCGCCTTGACCGCGCGCGTCTCTGATTGATCATTCAATTGTGTTCCCGTGCCGTGAGCGCTGATGTAACCCACATCGTCTGCGTTGGCCTGCGCCGAATACAAAGCCTGACGAATGGCCGCCGCGCCGCCCTCCCCGAATTCCTGCGGAGCCGTAACGTGATACGCGTCGGCAGTTGACCCATAACCAGCCAACTCCGCCAGAATATTCGCACCGCGCGCTTTGGCGTGCGACTCGCTCTCGAGCGCCAGCACGGCCGCGCCCTCGCCCATCACCAGCCCATCGCGATTCCTGTCGAACGGCTGGGGAGTCATCGAATAATCCTCATTGTGGCGCGACATGGCGCCGATGCGGTCAAAGGCCGCCACGCCGATATGCGCCACCGTAGACTCGGATGCGCCCGCCAAACAAGCATCGATCATCCCAGCGCGCAGCATCATGAAAGCCATGCCAATTCCGTCCGCGCCAGAAGCGCAGGCCGATGCAACAGAGAAGCACGGACCTTTAATGCCATGATCGATCGCCACAATGCCTGCGCCGCCATTCGACATCAGCATCGGGATCAAAAACGGGCTGACGCGCCGCGGCCCTTCGGTCACATCCGTGATAACCGCATCCTGAAAAGATTTCAATCCTCCAATCGCAGAAGAAATGATCACACCGGTGCGAGCTGTGTTGGAATCTGTGATTTCCAAGCCCGAATTTCTCAGAGCCTCATTCGCGGCTGCGGTCGCCATCTGTTCAAAACGATCACGGCGACGGGACTCCTTGGCGTCCATAAATTTGTCCGGCTCAAAGCCTTTCAGTTCACAGGCAATCTGCACCTGTAAATTGCTGGCGTCGAACTGCGCGATGGGCGCCACACCCGAAACGCCGTTGGTCACATTTTTCCACGTCTCGGCCACATTCAAGCCCAGCGGGTTGACCGTGCCCATGCCCGTGATAACAATGCGTTCCATAAAACCTCCGTTATTCGCTCAACGATTTCAAACCTGAACCGGTCAGCACAACCACAACCGGATCGGGCAAACTTAGAATATTTTCCTCCAACGCGTGCCAGACGAGCGCCGACGTAGGCTCTACATAAAACCCCAGACGCGCTAATGCGTCACGCCCGGACAGGATAAACGCTTCATCCACGGACATAAAGCGGCCGCCGCTTCGACGCGTCATCTCAACGACAGCCTTTGCCCGCAACGAACGCCCGCGCACGCCTTCCGCCACTGTCTGGTTATCGCTGACGCCGTCCATCGTACCATGGTTCCAAAGCGCAACCAGCGGCTGGCAGGCGCTGGCCTGCACGCCGACCAGCATCGGCATATTTTCGACCATGTCGGCATTCAACATTGCTTCAAAGCCGCGCCCCATGCCAAGCACGAGTCCGCCCTGACCGGCGGGAATGATGACCGCGCCGGGAGCGCGTCCGAGCTGCTCGACAATTTCGTACGCGCAAGTGGCATAGCCGGGAATGTTGAATGGCAAATAAGCATGACTGGCATAAATCATTCCAGTCTCGGCAGCCTTGCGAACCGCTTCCGACGCGTTTGCACGCGGACCAGGCACAGGTATCAATTCTGCGCCATACATTTCGATTTGTAGTCGCTTTGGCCCCGAAGCAGATTCAGGCACAAACACGCGCGCTTTGATTCCCGCACGCGCCGCGTACGCCGCAAAGGATGCGCCTGCGTTACCAGAAGAATCTTCGATGGCTTCGGTCACGCCGC
>JAKBYW010000148.1:0-5598 GCA_021840275.1 Chloroflexota bacterium
AGAAAGAATAGATGTGATCAGATAAGCGTGTTCAGGGCTGATAACCTGTTCGCCCTGCGGGGGCTTGTATTCGTAAACAACCCTGCCTTGAAAGTCAACGATCTTGAGAATGGAAACCGGAGGAACTTTTACGCCTCCATTTGCAAACACGGAGAATGCGCCGACCATTTGCAGCAAACTGACATCGCCACCACCGAGGGTGAGAGACAAGCCATAATCCTTGCGTGTGAGCGACGTGATGCCAAGCCGTGTCGCCATGGCGACCATACCATGATCGCCATAAACACCAACATATTGCAAAGTCTTGACTGCAGGGACGTTAAATGAGTTTGCCAGTGCCGTGCGGACAGTGACGGGACCGTGAAATTTACCATCGTAATTGACTGGCACATACGGAGCGCGCGAATCATTCGGATCACCAGACGGCGGGAACTTGGACGGCACATCCCAGATGAGGGTAGCAGGCGTCCAGCCTTTTTCAAAGGCCGCCACATAATTGATCGGTTTGATGGATGAACCGGGCTGGCGCGTCTGGCTGACCGCCATATTGACCTGGCCCGAAATGGCAGTGTTATTAAAATCCGCCGAGCCGACCATGGCGAGAATCTCGCCCGTCGAGGGACGGATGGCTACCAACGCACCATCAGTGGCATGATTATTCACCATTGTCGCGACTTGATTCGTGACCAGTTGCTGGGCCGCGTCCTGCAAGTTCGGATCGAGCGTGGTGTAGATCGTGAACCCCGAACGATAAATGGTCTGCGCGTCGTAATTGCTTTCCAGTTGAGCACGCACATAATTGACCCAGTGCGGATAGCGCATGTCGCTAACTGGCGGCTGAAAAGTATAATCGCGCACTTCTGTCGTCGCAGTCGACGCAGCTGCCGGGTCGACGCAAACCGGTGAAGGGCTGTTACTGACATGAATACAATTTTGCTCAATGCTGGCCTGCAGCATCAACGTCAGTACCTGTTGCTGGCGGGCAAGCGTGATCTCGCGGTTGGTGTAAATATCATAAATAGCAGGAGCCTGCGGAAGTCCCGCGAGGAATGAGGCCTGAGCCAGCGTCAGTTTATCGGCAGTCGTCTTGAAATATGTTTCCGAGGCGGCTTCGATCCCATAGGAAAGATTGCCGTAATAAATTTCGTTGAGATAAAGTTCGAGGATCTCATCCTTGGAATAACGTCGTGTGATCTCAGCTGCGAGAATGATCTCGCGCGCTTTCCGAAAATATGTTTGTTGATTGCGTTCATCGGGTGAAAGCAAAATGGCGCGCGCCAGTTGTTGCGTAATTGTCGAAGCACCCGAGACGGTCTGTTTGGTGGTGTAGTTCTGCCAGAGGGCGCGAATGATGGCCCAAACATCATAACCAGGATGGCTATAAAAATCCTTGTCTTCAGTGGCAATCGTGGCGGCAACCAACGCGGGTGAAATTTTATCGAGCGTTACATACGTGCGGCGGCCGGCATTCGGGTCGACAATTTCATAAAGCACGTCCCCGTTGCGATCAAGGATGCGCGTGGTTTCAAACTGCGAAGCGCGTTGCTGCAAATCGCTGACGCTTGGAAGGGAGCTGGCGATGGAATAATATTCATAGACTGCCAGCGAACCAAGACAAAGCCCAACGATGACAAGAACAAAGACGACTACGATCAGCCCGCGAATAAGACATCCCCAGTTGCGGAAATTGAATCTTGGTATGCCGCTTCGGGGCGGGACAGGAGGCGGGGTTCCGTTTCGACGACTGGTGCTCGTCTCGTACGCGGCAGGCGTGACGCGCGTGCCATCCGCGTCGATCTCATCCACGCGGCGCGGCAGGGGCATATTGTCCTTGTCCAGCGCCGGACGCTCGAGAGGCGTCGGCATGGCGCTTTGCGCGGGCTGAGATGGAGGCTCGGCGCGCGTCTCGTCTTCCGAGTTTAATAGTCTTCTAAATTTATCGCGAGGATCGTCTTGGGTCATGAGATTTTTTACTTCTTTTTTGTCATTTATCTGAGAAAAAGCATCTTCTCAAGAAGAAGGGGGAAGGGGTTGTTTTTGGCGTCTTTGTGCTTTGCGGCTAATTCGCGGCCTCTCGCAACGCCTTGATCCCCCCCGTGATTCCCTGCGGATATTTGAAGATGGCGCTGGCCGCCACGAATGCATCTGCTCCGGCGTTCTTCATGATATGCAAAGTCTCGGACGTGATTCCGCCATCGACTTCCAGCCACGCCGACGATTTGATCTCGCCCAGTTTTTTGCGGATCTGCTCAACCTTTGAGGCGGTCTCCGGTAAAAATATCTGACCCGAAAACCCGGGGTTGACACTCATTACCAGAACTACATCCGCCAGATGCAAAACTGGCTCGATGGCCGAAACTGGCGTGCCGGGATTTAACGTCACGCCCGCCAAGCAACCCAACGATTTTATCTGCTGCAGTGTGCGGTGCAAATGCGGACAAGTTTCCACGTGGACAGTGAGATGGCTTGCACCGGCTTTGGCAAACGCTTCAAGATACCGCTCCGGCTGTTCGATCATCAAATGAACATCCAGCGGAAGTTTGGTGGCGCGCTTGAATGTTTCAACGAGGAACGGACCGAAGGTCAGGTTGGGGACAAAGTGGCCGTCCATCACATCGACGTGAAGCCAATCCGCACCGGCGGCTTCGCAGGCGGCGATGGATTCTTTCAATTGAAGAAAGTCGGCAGAAACGATGGAGGGAGCGATGATATATTTTTTGTTCATAGGTTTTCATTGTCATTGCGAGCGAAGCGACATCGTACTCGTAGAGTAAGCAATCTAAGTCACATTCAAAAACGAGATTGCTTCGAGATCTGCGCTCTCTCGCAATGACATATCTATTTAATGGGCGGGTTATAAGTGAAGTAGACCCACATCCAAAACGGGGCGAGGCCGATCACCAATGCCACTGCGGCCAGGCCAAGTCCGACCGAAAGCCAGTCAATATCCAGGGGTTCGGTATCCGCTTCGGGGGCGGGTTGAGGCGCTTGTTCCCAAACATAGCTTGGAGCCGTCGCGGGTCGCGGAGTCGAAATGGGGATGCTGGGAGTCGGGTCGACACGCTGAGTCATGAAGTTCATCAGGACACGTCCGAGCTGGTCGGCGGTGCGATAGCGCGCGGAGGGTTCCTTCGATAAAACTTTTAAAATAATTTCTTCGAGCGGTTTGGGAATATCTCGGACATATTCGCTTGGCGGCATGGGATCGGCATTCAAATGAAGGCGCGCCAACTCCTCGGCAGTGGAGGCTGTGAATGGCAATGTGCCGGTCAGCATTTCATACAGGACAACGCCCAACGAATAGACATCGGAGGCCGGGCTAGGTGCGTGACCCGCGGCTTGTTCGGGCGCAAAGTATTGCGGCGAACCCCAGACCACATCGGTGCGTTCGCCGGGGCTGATGGTGGCAAGTGCGCGTGCAATGCCAAAGTCTGTGACCTTAAGACGGTTATCGGGTGTGACCAGCATATTGTGCGGTTTGACGTCGCAATGCACGAGACCGGCGCGATGGGCGTAGCCGATACCCGCGCAGGCTTGCACGATCAAAGGAATGGCATCATCCATTGTGAAACGTCCGCGCTTTTGCAGCAGAGACTTTAGATCCGTGCCGGGCACAAGTTCCATGACGATGAACGGCTGGCCGTTGTCAAATCCAAAATCGTAGGCTGTGACAATATTGGGGTGAGTGAGATTGGCGACCGCGCGCGCTTCGTGCCGGAACTGTTCGGCAAAATCGGCATCGCGCGTGCGGTCATCGCGCAGAATTTTGATGGCAACATAGCGGTCGAGCAGGATGTCGCGAGCGCGATAAACGTTCGCCATTCCGCCCGATCCAAAGCGTTCGAGCAGTTGGTAACGATTGTTGAGCAAACGTCCTTCACCCTTTCGGAGCATCGAGGCGATTATATCATCCCGTCAGTTATAATCATTTCATGCGAAGAGGCCTTCTGCTTTACAATCCCGCCGCCGAGCGCAAATGACGGGAAGCAAAAGAGAAATTTGAAAAGAAACTGCTGAATGAGAAATCAGGAGGATGACATAAAACAAGAACTGATCGTCGAGCTTTTCCAAAGATTTGAAGAAGCCTGCTACCTGTACAACAAAATTGAGTGTTGGAGTGCGCGGGAATTACAGGAGATATTAGGCTATGCCAAATGGGATAACTTCAAAAATGCCATCGAGAAAGCAAAAACCGCCTGTGAAAATGCAGGCGTTTCCGTTTCAGATCATTTTGCCGATGTCGGGAAAATGATCTGAGTGCAGACGACCATTTTGTTGATATCAACAAAATGATATACAGAAAAGAATTGAGCATGAACTTCAACTAACACACGAATAAACCAAGCGCACGCCTTGCGCACCAAAGCCCTCCGCCTGCGCGGAATTGCCTCCCAACACTGGGAGGCAATTCCTTTAAAAAGAGACGCAAATTGCATCAGGTATAATCCTTTCATGCGAAGCGGCCTTCTGCTTTACAACCCCGCCGCGCCGAAGCGCGCCGCCCCGAAAGAGCATCGGGACAAGCAGGAGAAAAAGTCCTTGGTGCGGGCCCTTGGAAGAACGCCAAGGATAAAAGATCGTGGAAGGATAAAACGATGATAGAACTGAATGCGATTATTACTTGTCCGCAGTGCGGCTTTGAGAAGGCCGAGCAAATGCCGCCCGATACCTGAGTCATTTTCTATCCATGCGCCAGTTGCGGCGCAATCCTGCGTCCCAAAGAAGGGGATTGCTGTGTCTATTGCTCGTATGCCGACAAGCACTGTCCGTCAAAACAAAAGGAACTCGCTGATGGAGTGGATACTGGAATATGAGTTATATGGTTGACAGAGGATGAGATAAGAATCGTGGAAGGCAGGTAAGCCGGGCTGGCAGTCCGACGTTCAAAAAAATTTCAGCGAAAAAGCAATATAATCTGAGGGAGGGAATGCGACCAGTCCCTGCCCGAGCGATATGCCAAATTCCCCGCAAGACCGCCGCAGGGCGACCTCCTCGTCCCTGCGGCGGTTAGCGTTCGTGATTGATTTATCCGGCGTAGTTTTATGCCGTGTGAGTGACGACAGTTTAACTTCCCTACCCTAAACCAGCGGGGTGGACGACAATGCCTGAAGCCGTCGAGCCGAGACTGGACGGATCACGCGGCGCAACAATGGTGACGCGCGACCCGACAGCCAGTTCACCAGCTCGTTCTGTCGGCAGGATTTTTGTATCTCCCGTCAATGTGAAGGTGTAGGAATTGCCATCGGAGGCAGTGATGGTGATACTCGATCCGGCTGAGTAAGCTGTGATTGTGCCGACGCGATGGACGCGAATCGGCTTACCCGGAATGGCCATCACCGCGCGAGCGGTCAGGTTGCCGTTCTGATCGGCGATAGCTTGCGCCATAGCCTGCATACCGACCTGCAGAGTCGTGCCGGAACCTGGTTTGCCGGGGATCTTGATGCGGGTATCAGCAGTCAAGATCAGGCTGACAGAGGAGCCATCTCTCAATGTCAACGTCAGACTCGATGAGTCCACGGCGGCAATCGTCCCACGGAAATTTTGGTGTTTGCCATGCTGGCCTGCATGTTCGGTGGCCTGTGCACCGGGCGTGCCGTG
>JAKBYW010000149.1:0-5596 GCA_021840275.1 Chloroflexota bacterium
TATCGGAGGGTTTCCGCAGGTCGGACTCCGCTTGCGATGAGGCTAATGCCGCCATTATATCCAGCCAGCGCTAAATTGATTTGTCCATTTGCCGTATCCAGAGAACGTTTGAGATAAGCCAATCCACGCGCTGCATTCGTATCAGGATCGTACGGATTGTCCGTGATGAAGAAATGAAACGGCATGACTTGAAACAGTCCCATCGCCCCGGCGCTGGAGCGCGCAAAAGGATTCCCGCAGGATTCGATCTGCATGATAACGGCGACCAGGTTCGGGTCGAGGTTTGAGGCGCTTGCCCATCTCAAAATGGACACGGACCAATGATCCACTTCGGGCGTGAAGAGCGGAGCCAGATTCGCATTTGTCGTTTGACGAGTGGTCGCTTGCGTGGGAATATTCGCAGCGAAGAGCGCCAGCAACAATCCGACAAAAAGAACCGCCAGCGGTGGAAGCACAAATGGAGATAAACAGCCGCTGCCTTCTTGTTGGTTGGCCGCGGCTGTTTGCTGATTATTTTGATTGTGACGAGCGCGGGGCATAGGTTTTCCTTTAAACCGGGTTTAAGAAAACCGCGTCGATTAATTTTTCATGTCATTGCAAGTCTTCGAGAAGCAATCTGTTAATAACAGGGGATTGCTTCGCCGCAGAACGGCTCGCAATGACATAAAGCTATTTTACTGCTTACGCGCTTCTCCATCGTACGGCGAAGGCGGCCCAACGAAGGACATGTTGTGATACGTTGGCTCGGGGCGGTCATATTGAGTTGATGGCGTCGGATTCGGCGCGGGACGATAAGACTGGGCCTGAACCGGCCGCGGCAGGGATGAAGCGGGCCGCGAGATCGGTTGCGATGACGCGACGGGTCGCGGTTGCTGCATCACAGGCCGCTGACTTTGCGCCGCCCCAACTTCAGCCGTGGAAAAAAGATTGTCGCCGGAAAGCGAGAACGTACCGATGATCAAAACGCGGATCAACCAGACCATGACCGCCACAAAGATCGGCACCACTTTGGTCATTGTGGCCGCGCTGAGCACTGCGGTTCCCGTCGCGCTGGGATGGTTGATAATGGCGACAGATACGCCCCACCAGGTCAGCGTGGCGTTGAAACCAGCCGCCAGCAGCCACGCGCCGAACAGATACCAAACTTCGGCGGGTTCATCGCGGCCCTGTTGCGGAGTGAAGATGCGGGCGATACCGGCAAAGTCAATGCCGCAGAACGCGATGGCGAGGATGGTCGCCCAACGGAAACCGGCAAAGGCCAGGTTACCGAGCACATCTGCAAGAGCAAACTGTGTGGTGCTAAAGTTGAAGACTTCGAAGGCCAGCAGGGCGCCGATGATCATCAGCCCCCAGGCCGCGCCTCGATTGAACTGGCGGCCATGCGTGAGGTCACGCCAGAACTTTGCCAGACCGTCCCCTACGCTGCGTGTTGGACGATAAATGTTCATTTCTGCCTCCTTTGAGGTTACAGATAGGCAGATTATAGAACAATTGTTCTAGTTTTGTCAAGGGGTAAATTTTCTGCAATCACCTCCAAGATTTTTAAAATCTCGGAGGTATTTCTCACTTCTTCATCGGCCTCGCCATTTCATCTTTCACGGCGTGATGCAAGAATATACTATTTCGCATCCGGCGGCATCTCCTGCTCTTTCTTTCCGATGAAGATAAGCGATTCCAAGTCTTCGCTGTCATCGGGCGCGTAACGCGCCACAACTGCGCGGACTTCGTCCAAATCCGAATCAGAGGCCCAGCCAAGCATTGTCCCTAAATCGCCCAGGTCGCGCGCACGCTGCGCCTCCATTTTCATCATAATGAGGTAGGGCAATTTTAGAACAGGATACCCGGCGGGATCTTGCCCTGTATGAGTCAACGCTTTTTTGAGCCATGCATAATTACCGAAAATAACATCCAGTTCTGTTCCGTCTGGCGAAAGCATTAAATAACCGGGCACTGCCAGGCGGGAAATAACGCGATAGCCCGCCTGTTCAAGTCGTTTGACAACAGCAGCGCCATCGCTTTGATGAACAAGAATATCCAAATCTTTAGTCACACGCTCAGGCATGTAGGCGCGCGTCGCGACTCCGCCCACGATTGCCCAGTCAATTCCTTTTAAGATGGGGCGCAAATCGGGCCAGGGGTTCATGGCTGTTCTCCTTCGCATAAATTCATGGCTGCTACCCGTGCCGGGCTTTCCGTTTCGCAACAGCATATCAATCATAAAACGCCGCTTTTGGCGCGGCGTGAGATTGCCGTCTGGCGCAATCTTTGCAATGGATGGAGGCACGGACAGGTTGGTCATGGGTCTATCTTACTACTTCTTCATCGGCCTTGCCATTTCATCTTTGACGGCATGATACAAATTCTCGGCTTTGAGTTCGCTCAAGGCATAGCACGGAGCTTTCAAATGCTCGGCAAGATTCTGCGCCAGTCCCTGGTCGAAGGCGGCGTGTTCCATGTTGATGACCACGCTCTTGACATGCTCGTGCGCGATCAATTCGGCGAAGCGGTAAGATTCTTCCTGGGGCGGCAGAGTGCCAATCGAAACGTTGCCCGCCCCATCGGTCAGGACGATCAGAAGCGGTTCCACATCCGGATGAGAATATTTCTCGTGCTGTAAAACGTCAGCAGCCATGAGCAGACCCGCCGAGAGCGGAGTCTTGCCGCCGACGGGAATATCCACCAGCGCGCGCTGGGCAAGCTGAACGGAGTTCGTGGGCGGCAAAATCATCGTGGCGCGATCCTTTTGAAAAACGATCAGCCCCACGCGGTCGCGGCGTTGATACGCATCGGTCAAGAGCGAAAGGATGGCGCCCTTGGTGGCGTTCATGCGCTCGGCCACAGCCATTGACCAGGATGCATCCACCAAAAACAAAACCAGATTCGCCACTCGTTTGACGCGGATCTTGCGCTGCAGGTCGCCGCGCTCGATGGCGAAAGCCAGCCGCTTGCGTTTTTCCACGCGCTGTTTTTGGAAAGGCGCGGCGGCGCGCAGAGTGGCATCGAACGCGATGTCATCCAGTTTATCGCCAGCCGGACGCGCCTTGATGTAACGTCCGTGCTTGCGCTCGGTCTTGGTCAGTGAACGGCGGCCGGCATGTTTGCGCGCCAACTTGTCGAGCGGCGTATTTAATTTGCGCGGCTTGAAGGCCTCTCCGGGTTTGATCTTCTGACCGCCCTCCCACCAATTAGCGTCAGTGTGCGCAAAGACATCCTGAGGCATCGGCTCAGGTTGGCCCTGTTGTTGATTTTCCTGGACCTCATCTTCCAGTTTTAAGTTTTTTTTTCCTCGGGTTTGCCTTTTTCAGACTCGGAATCATCTTCCGCTTCACTCGGGACCGATTGACCGGCCAGCTGTTCGATGCGCTCCTGCAACTGGTCGGACGTGATCTCGGCCTGCTGGAAGGGCGTGCGTTTGATGCGATGCGGAAGCGCCAGCTCTGCGGCCAGCGCGATATCGTGATCCGTGATCTTGGTGCGACCTTCGAATGCGGCCTGGGCGCGCGCGGCTTTGAGAATCACCAGGTCAGCGCGATGACCATCAACATTAAGAGAGGCGGTCAGCGCGGCAATCGAAAGCAGGTCGCGCGAAGTGTACGTGACCCGGTCAACCAGTTCACGTCCACGCTCGATCTGTTTGGAGAGTTCGTCTTCCTGCGGCATCCATTCTTTTCTGAATGCTTCCGGATCACGCTCGAAGGAAAGGTTGCGTTCCATGATGGTGACGCGTTCGCGCGCGGCGCGAATGCCGACGATATCCACCGATAACGCGAAGCGATCCAGCAGTTGCGGGCGAAGCTCACCCTCTTCAGGATTCATCGTCCCGACCAGAATGAAGCGGGCCGGATGCGAGAACGAAATCCCCTCGCGCTCGACGACGTTCACGCCCATTGCCGCCGAATCCAGCAAAACGTCCACGACATGATCGTCGAGCAGGTTCACTTCATCAATGTAAAGCAAGCCGCGGTTGGCATTCGCCAGCACGCCCGGCTCGAAATGTCGCTCGCCTTTTTGAATGGCCTGCTCGATATCGAGCGTTCCAACCACGCGGTCTTCCGTCGCGGAAACAGGCAGGTTGACAAAAGGCGTGGTGCGCGTGTGAAAGGGCAAATCCTTCTTGCCCGTCGCGTAGCGTTCCTTACACTCGGTGCACCACGTGCCGGGCTTATCCGGATCGCAGCCGAAGCGGCAATTTTCCACAACCTTGACCTGTGGAAGCAAAGCCGCCAGCGAACGCGCCGCAGTAGACTTGGCCGTGCCGCGTTCGCCGCGAATCAGGACGCCGCCAATACGGGTATCTACGGCATTAAGAATGAGCGCACGTCGCATGCGCTCCTGTCCAACGATAGCAGTGAATGGGTAAATTGCAGGCATATTGACTCCGTGCCAGATTATATCTCAGGCGCAAGGCATCGCAAGGGGGCAAACATGGGCTTTCTCAAAGGTCATGGCGAACTCCACCCTTTTGTCATTTTTTGACCGCGAAGAGCGCGAAGTACGCCAAGAAAAAAGGAAATCTTCGCGCTCTTCGCGGACTTCGCGGTTCATTCTCTGATTTTGCCAAAGCCATGAGATACAAACAAATGAGAGCCAGATGAAAAATCTTGACGGTTTCTAAAATTCCATTTATCATCGGCATTGTAGGATGCCAGTACGATTTCGTTGGAACAAAGACGAAATGCCCTGATGCAAGGTGGGCCGTTTTGTTTGATCATCCGATGGACGTGCGACATCATCATCATTTTTTCTTTTGCCAGAAGGAGGCAAAAACAATGTCCGAACGTATCGTCGGAACGGTCAAGTGGTTCAATGCGGAGAAGGGCTACGGCTTTCTCTCCCGCGAAGGCGGCCCTGACGTGTTCGTCCATTATTCGGCCATCCAGAGCGACGGTTTCCGCAAGCTCGTGGAAGGCCAGAAGGTGGAGTTCACGGTAGAGCAGGGTCCGAAAGGTCCGCAGGCCGCTAACGTGGTGCCGCTCTAAACTCACCTGACAAAAATCCCCGCCCAGAAATGGACGGGGATTTTCTATTTTCCAATGTCATTGCGAAGGCTGGGTCCCGATACGGCAGCGATGGTCGAGTAGTCTGAAAGACGTATCGAGACCCGCCGCCTACTCGACCACCAGCCCGCGGCAATCCAGCTTCATCACTCGGACTTCGGCAGGATCCCGCCTAAAATAGCGTACCCAAGCCCAAGCAGGATCAGTGCAAACTTGATCGTAGCGCAGACCGCCGACACTTGCGGCCACGCCGATTGGACATTCCCCAAAAGAATCTTCCACAACGCAAAATTCTCGGCTGCATCAAATAAGGCCGCGGCGAGGCTTCCCCATCCGATCCACACACCCAACGATGCGGGCCAGCCTTTATGCCGCCCCATTACAAGCAAGACGCCCAGCGACATTGCCAGCGCGTAGGATGGCATATAGAGATAATCAATGCCAAGACCAAACGCCGCGTACAGAGTCTGTGTTTGATCCCACGAAGCGAGAATATCCTTTGCTTTTGCCGCTGTCCCCGCCAATTCGTATGAGACGATTCCCGCCGGCGCGACCGATGTTTTCAACGGAGCACCGACCGCTTGCATGATGGCAGTAAT
>JAKBYW010000150.1:0-5594 GCA_021840275.1 Chloroflexota bacterium
GAACACCATTGTCCCCGAATCGCCGGACAAGCCATACGATATCAAGGAAGTCATTCACATGATCGTGGATGATGGACATTTCTTTGAGATCCATGAAAACTTTGCGGCAAACATTGTGGTTGGTTTTGCGCGTCTCGGCGGACATTCGGTGGGCATCGTTGCCAATCAGCCTGCGGTGCTGGCTGGCGTGCTGGATATTGACGCCAGCGAAAAAGCCGCTCGTTTTGTGCGTGTCTGCGATTCGTTCAACATTCCGATCATCACTTTTGAAGATGTTCCAGGCTTCCTGCCCGGAACTCACCAGGAACACGGCGGCATCATCCGCTCCGGCGCCAAGCTACTTTATGCCTACTGTGAAGCGACCGTGCCCAAGTTGACAGTGATTACACGCAAGGCTTACGGTGGCGCTTATTGCGTGATGTCGTCCAAACATATTCGCGGTGATTTAAATTTAGCCTGGCCCACCGCTGAGATCGCAGTGATGGGACCAGACGGCGCGGTCAGCATCATTTTCCGCAAAGAACTGGAGAAGGCAAAAGACCCTGTCAAGCGCAAGGCAGAATTGGTGGCCGAGTATCGTGAGAAGTTTGCCAACCCTTATATAACCGCAGAACGCGGATATGTCGACGATGTGATCGAACCGAAAGAGACGCGTCCGCGCCTGATCAATGCGCTTGAGATGTTACAAAATAAGCGCGACGCAAATCCCGCCAAGAAACACGGAAATATTCCGTTATAAGGATGTCAGTGCGAGGCCGAAGGCCGAAGCAATCCTGCTTTGAAATAGGAGATTGCTTACTCTACGAGTACGATGTCGTCGGGAAAAACACCCTCCTCGCAAAAACATCTTTCACGAGGTATTATGTTCAAAAAAATTCTGGTTGCCAATCGCGGAGAGATTGCCGTCCGCATCCTGCGCGCCTGCCGTGAACTCGGCATCCAAACCGTTGCTGTTTACTCTGAAGCTGATCGCAGCGCCCTGCATGTACGCTATGCGGACGAAGCTTTTCTGCTCGGCCCCGCACCTTCACGTGAATCTTATCTGCGCGCAGACAAAATCATTGATGTCGCCCGCAAGTGCGGCGCAGATGCCATCCACCCTGGCTATGGATTTTTGGCAGAGCGTGAAGCATTCGCCGCGGCCTGCGCCGATGCAGGTATTACATATATTGGGCCAAAGCCGTCAGCCATTGCAGCCATGGGCGATAAGATGACCGCCCGCGACACGGTCACGGCCGCGGGCATACCAGTTGTACCTGGCACCGAGGGCAAGGGCGCAATGCGCGATGAAGAACTCCTTGCTCTGGCCCCAAAAATCGGATTTCCTTTGCTGATCAAAGCCAGTGCAGGCGGCGGCGGAAAAGGTATGCGCGAGGTCGCATCGCTCGAAGAAATGCCGGCTTTGCTTACGTCCGCGCGACGAGAAGCGGAATCGGCTTTCGGCGATGGAAATGTTTATCTTGAGAAACTAGTATCAGGTGCGCGGCACATTGAGATCCAGATTCTGGCCGATATGCACGGGAATGTAATCTATCTCGGCGAACGCGATTGTTCCATTCAACGCCGTCACCAGAAGCTAATCGAGGAGTCTCCCTCCCCATTTGTAGGCGAAGAACTTCGCCGCAAGATGGGCGAAGTGGCTGTCAAAGCAGCGCAATCTGTTGATTACGTTAATGCGGGCACGATCGAATTCTTGGTTGATAAAGACAGCAATTTTTATTTCCTTGAAATGAATACCCGTTTGCAGGTGGAACATCCCGTAACAGAACTTGTCACAGGCGTTGATATCGTTGCCGAACAGATCCGCATCGCGCGTGGACGCCAGTTGAGTTATAAACAGGAAGACGTTGTACTGCGCGGACATGCACTCGAATGCCGCATCAACGCTGAAGACCCGTATAACGGATTCCTGCCTTCGACCGGTACTATCACCCATAGTCTTTTGCCAACCGGCCCGGGTATCCGCGTGGACACGGGCGTTTATCCCGGATTTGAGATTACACCCTTCTACGACCCGATGATCGCCAAATTGATCGTGTGGGGCGAGACGCGCGGTCAGGCCATTTTGCGGATGCGCCGCGCGCTCGAAGAATATCGCATCGTTGGCGTGCACACCAACATCCCCTTCCACCAAACCATGATGGACAGCCACCGCTTCATGGCCGGACAATACGACACGCGCTTCGTCGAGGAGCGTTTTTCAATGCCCGAGCTCGAGCATGACGAGGAAATGCACCATCCGGAAATCGCGGCGGTCTTTGCCACATTGGCTGCCCATCACGCTGCCCAACGCTCCGCTCAATTCATCATGCGCAACGAACGTGACACCAGCAACTGGAAATGGGTCGGTCGCTGGGAAAGAATCCACAGATAGGCTGGTCGCACATGAAATATGTAACCACAGTTGCCAGTAAAGAATACACCATTGAAGTTATTGACGAAAAACACATTAGCATTAATGGCCAGATCATGCAGGTGGATTTTGAATCGGTCAGCGGCCAGCCGGTTTACTCCATGCTGATTGATGGAAGATCCTACGAGTCCTACGTTTACGAGGGCGAAGAGGATTGGCAGGTGCTTCTTCGCGGACGCCAATACCCGGTCAAAGTCGAAGATGAGCGCGAGCGCCGGTTGAAATCCACGTTTGGGAGCAAAGCCGAAGCGACAGGCGAATTCCATCTCAAGGCTCCCATGCCCGGATTGGTCGTGGCGGTCACCGTCGAGGAAGGCCAGCAGGTCGAAAAGGGTCAGGTGTTGGCAATTCTGGAGTCGATGAAGATGCAAAACGAGCTGAAATCCCCACGCGCCGGGACCATCCAACGTATCAAAGTCAAGGCTGGAGAATCTGTCGAGATCAGGCAGACCATGCTAAGCGTGGTGTAAATCAAATAATGAACCTGAACGATCAGGAAATCGAAGCCAAATTTTACATCTGCAGTCTTGCGGACATCGAACAGCGCCTCCGCAATCTGGGAGCGCATTTGATTCAGCAACGCACACACGAAGCAAACCTGCGATTCGATACGTCAAACGGCAATTTCAAACGCGAGGGACGCGTCCTGCGTTTGCGACGCGACGACGCAATCCGTCTTACTTATAAAGATGGATCGAGAAAGAGGGACGGTGTTATTCTCCGGCGCGAAATCGAATTTGCCGTGAGCGATTTTGATTCGGCGCGAAAGTTTATTGAAGCGCTTGGCTATCAGGTGGTTTTCATCTACGAAAAATATCGCTCGACGTATGAACTCGATGGCGTGCACATCATGCTCGACGAAATGCCATACGGAAATTTCGTGGAGATCGAAGGCGAATTGGCTTCGCTTAAACCCATCGCCGAAAAACTTGGCTTGAATTGGGATGCCGCCATTCCCACAGGATATTTTGCTTTGTTTGAAAAGGTCCGCGAGGCGCGAGGGTTGGAGTTCCGTGATTTGAGCTTTGAGAATTTCAAGGGAATAGAGATTGAGGCAAAAGATTTGAAAGTTGTGTCGGCAGACAAATAACAAAGTTTTTCAGTCATAGAAAATAACGATGTGAATAAAGCTTTCGTTTTATATGTTTTTGGCCTTTTCGCGGTATCCCTTGCAATCGGGCTACCCTCCATCTCGTGGATATCTCCCGCCACGTATCTCTTTGTTTTTCCTGTGGTTGCCATCTGGTTGTGGAAAAGCGATGGACATTCTCTACGGGATCTAGGCTTCCGATTCAATCAAGGTTGGTATAACGGCCTGATACGGGGTCTGCTTTTTGGTTTGGCAATTCCCATATCACTTCAAGTAGCACAAATTCTTTGTGGATGGACCATTCTGTCGCCAAGAGGTGAACCCATTGGCGATCTGCCAATATACCTATTACGAATCTTGATTCAAATGACGTTAACAGTGGCAATCGAAGAATTTATATTTCGTGGTTATTTCTTCCAAACACTGGAACATAAGGCGGGCATTGTACCGACATCACTTCTAACATCTTTGCTCTGGGGATTGGGGCATATCACAGCAATGATAAAAGAAAAATTGTCACCAATATTAATACTGATAGGTATGACTACTTTTCTGATAATGGGCATTGCTCTGTGCATTAGTTATTTAAAAGCAAAAAAATTGCTTTGGTTGCCTTTTGGAATTCATTTTGGCGTGAATATAAGTTTCAGTTTGATTGGCTGGTTTTTTATAACAAAATACAATGCACCAGACTGGTGGATCGGAAATCCGGCATGGTCACCTGAATCAGGCTTGATAGGTATACTCGCTTGGACAGTAATCGCTTTTGTTTTATGGTCGCGTATTGATAATAAAAAGAGAAGTAATTCAACAAATCGACTATAGCAGAAGTTTCAAAACAACCAGATGCAGCGCTAAGGTCCAAATTACTTTTCTCACTTGACTTTCCTCATTGGGGACATATACTAATCATTGGAGGGCACGATGGAATTCAAAGGCATGGATCAACTTCGCAAGCATGTTCCTGATCTGCAGACGCCGGGCGGTGAAGCGCGCGTCGGTTTGACAATGCTGGGAATGATCGCGCTGGTTACGTTGTTCTTCATCTGGGTGGACTGGGGTTTCCCCGAATGGATGCCGGACGGCGAGATCGTGGTCATGGCGCTCGGCTTTCTCATTCTCTCACTATTCTTCTCACGCAAAAAAATCTACCAGCAAAAATACGGCGAACTGGCCTATCGCAATGCCTTCGCACATTTTGCCATTCCCGGCCTCGGCATAATTCTTGCATCGGTTTTTCATAATGGCTACATGCCCGGCCCGGAAATTCCGGATGTGGTTTGGTGGAAGATGGTTCTGATCTGGGCAGGCTGGGTTTTCATCATCGTTGGCGCGGCGATTTGGTTTCGCGCCATCTTCGCCTTCGGTGCGGACAATCTCGCCTTGCTTTATGTTTATTTCCCAGAGGAAGGCCGCCTCATAGATTCAAATATTTACAGCGTCCTTCGCCATCCCACCTACGCGGGAGTGCTTCGCATCGGCATCGGACTCGGTCTGCTCAACGCCAATTGGTACGCGCTCATCATCGCGCTGTTAATGCCGCTCGGCATGACCAGTTGGATTTGTCTCGTTGAAGAAAAAGAATTGATCGAACGTTTTCCAAATTACGAGGAATATCGCAAACGAGTCCCGGCATTTTTCCCGAAGCTAAAAGATCTCGGCAAGTTCTTTCGTTTCCTGATCGCGGGAGGGTAACGTGAACATCTTGATTCTCGGCGGATATGGCTACACTGGCAGATTACTCGCCAAACATTTACTTGCGCAAACAAAATATCAAATCGTCATCGCCGGACGAAATCTCGACAAGGCGCAGACTCTCGCGGATGAACTTCACGACAAACGCGCAACAGCGCGACAAGTTGACGCGGCGGATTCCGCCAGCCTAAAGAATGCGCTTCGGGGTGTGAACTTTTTGCTGGTCGCCGCGCCGACGACTCACCACACCGAAACAGTTATCCGCGCCGCACTCGACGCAGGCGTGGATTATCTCGATGTGCAATTCTCGCCCGAGAAAATAAAAATCTTGAATGCTCATGCAAAAGAAATGCAAGACAAAAAATTATGTTTTATCACCGAAGCAGGATTCCATCC
>JAKBYW010000151.1:0-854 GCA_021840275.1 Chloroflexota bacterium
CCGCCAAACTTGCGTCCCATGTCGGAAAGGTGTAAAGGCAGGTAATGAAAGACGCTCTGGATATTCCGCTCGCGCAAATACATAATCAACTTCTGACGCAGATCGAGATTAGGCATGAGCATATAGAACATGTGATATGCCTGTTCGCAATATTCAGGGATGGTGGGTAATTGAATATCGTGCTTTGCAGCCCAATCTTTCAGGCCGGTTTCATAAGTACCCCACAAATTCTTGCGATGCGTTTGAATCTTCTTGCGCTGTTCCAGTTGGCCGAATAAATATGCCGCTAAGATATCAGAGGGAAGATACGAAGAACCGATATCCACCCATGTATATTTATCCACCTGGCCGCGGAAGAAACGCGAACGGTTCGTGCCTTTTTCGCGGATGATCTCAGCCCGCTCCACTAACTTCGAATCATTGATCAGCAATGCACCGCCCTCGCCGCTGCTGAAATTCTTGGTCTCATGAAAGGATTGTGACGCCAACACGCCAAACGTACCAAGCAATCTGCCTTTATATTTTCCAAACAAGCCGTGCGCGTTATCTTCAACAACGGCAACGTTATGTCGATTGGCGGCCTCCAAAATCGCATCCATTTCACAGCCTACACCCGCATAATGGACAGGGACAATGGCCTTCGTGCGCGGCGTGATTGCCGCTTCCAGTTTGGATTCATCGAGATTAAGGGTATCCGGCCGAACGTCGAGAAAGACCGGCTTTGCGCCACGCAGGACAAAGGCATTGATCGTGGAGACAAAGGTGAAGTCGGGCAGAATCACTTCGTCGCCAGGTTGAATATCCAACAAAATAGCCATCATCTCGAGGGCGTGCGTGCAGGAAGTTGTCAATAA
>JAKBYW010000151.1:864-5571 GCA_021840275.1 Chloroflexota bacterium
CTCCTGTTCGAGTAAGGCGTGACATTTTTTCGTGAACGGACCGTCGCCGGATATTTGTCCATTCTGGACGGCCTGCGCCATGTATTCCAGCTCGTTACCAACCAGGCTGGGACGGTTGAAATCAATAAGGGAAGTTTCGCTCATATCATTGCTCTGATTGCCAAAAAAAATTTCCTGCCTGCGAGCCGGTCATAAACAAAAGATCAAGTATGCTTACATGCGGATCAAAAGGCGGATATAACTGTGGATACTCCGGATAATCATATTGCATGTATTCCAATGAAATATGCGCATCGGAAAACTTCTCCGGCTCGATATATTCCTTCGCCGACGGTCCGCTGATGTAGTGCGTCCCGCCAACTTGTTTCAAGATTTGGATCAGGCGATCTGTTCTCTGCTGCTCGATGCCGCTTAATTCTGACGAACGCATAAAGCGTGTATGGTAGATACCCAATTCCCGCGCCAGGATGATCGTAGTTTCAATAGTGAACTCAGCAATATACTCATCACGTCTCTCGTAAAACGACTCAAGCAAGGGAAGATATTTCTTGAAATGCGGCGCCCTGCTGTAGGAGATTGTCAATGCCTTTATATGATTCCTGGCCCAAGGCTTGCTCCAATCGATTGTCACATCCTTGATCGCCACGCCCTGAGTGGCACCTGCACTATGCACCGGAATAGTCAACCATTGCTTGCCCTGTGCGGTTTTGATCTGATTGCGATTCCGCCAGCCATGTTTATCATATTGAACATCGTCATAAAAAACAAAAAGATCTGCCTTGCTGATCTGATGGAAATAGCCCCGCCAGGGAATGTAAGAGGGTTGGAGAATGACAACGTTCACATCGCCTCGCCCCCTATTTTTTCCTGCACAATGTAGGTCGGGCGATCCATGCTGCGGTCGAACATTCGTGACAGGTATTCTCCGAAAATTCCCAAAGTAAATAATTGCGCTCCGCTAAACAAGGAAATAATGGATGCCAAAAATGGAAAACCGGGCAGGCTTCCTTGCGTGAAATATATAACCACAACGTAAATAAAGATGGCGATTCCAAACAAGGTCATGAGAAACCCGATCCAACTTGCGAGGCGCAGGGGCGCGGTACTGTAACCCGTCAGGATGAGCAGTGTGTATTTGAAGAGCGAAATAAAGTTGTAATTGGAACGCCCTGCGGATGATTTTATGTCCACCTGAACCGATGCGAAGCGTGAGGTCCCCCACGAAAGTAAAACGTCCAGCGTTAAGCTGGGGCTGTTGAAATTGGCAAAAGCGTCCCGCAAATGAGTACGAAAAACTCGAAACGCCGAAACGTTCTTTACTGACGGCGCATCCATGACCCATGCCAGCAAATTTTTTGTATACTTCGTCATTTGATTGCGCCAGAAATCCTGCGGCAACTTTAGCGGAGCGCCGTAAACGACATCGTAACCTTCATTGAATTTTGCAAGCAGAATATTGATTTCTTCGGGCTGGTGCTGAAGATCATCATCCATCGTAATCGTAATCTCATGGCGCACAAGGCGCACACCGCACAAGGTCGCATTGTGCTGGCCATAATTTCGCATCAACTTAATTCCCACCACCCACGGAAAACGTTTCACCAACTCTTCGATCTTCTGCCAACTGGCATCCGGGCTGGCATCATTGACCAGGATCACTTCATAGTTTTGCGCGAACCTGGGCAGTTCCGTTGCCAAACGTTCGACCAGAGGCACAATGGTCTGTTCGCCGCGATACACCGGGATAACAACTGAACAATTCATGGCGAAGATTTTACCATGCGACAAAAAAAGCGGCGCACCTTGAAGATGCGCCGCTCTTTGCGTTCGCTTCACAAGCGGACCGAATGCCGGTCCGCCATTATTTCGAGCGTTCGCGCCGCCTCAATCTTTTTCTGCTCCCCCGTCCAATTCAGCGCTTCACCCAGAGCATCGGCCAGTTCATCCACGCTGTCACGCGTCAAGCGTCCCAGCATGGCCAGCATGGATCGGCGCAAAAGCAAATCATCCAGATGGACGATCTTTTCATGTTGAGCCAGGAATCCGATCTCGCGGCGGCTGTACGAAGGCAATGACTTAAGCGGCGCATCCTGTCCGCGTGAGATGAATGTGGCAATTTGTTCGGCGCGCGTGCCATATCGGTCGAACAAAACTTGCACGTGCTCTGCTGATACACCTGTCCCGGCGGCGATTCCATCTATGCTTTGTTTAACATCTTCGGGTGTATGCGGGTATCCGCGTCCGCCGCCGATCGATATGTCACGCGTATTTTTCTGTCGCGTCTTGCCGAGGAGAGCCAGCGTCTTATCAGTGACCTGTTCCGAGAAGGCACGGAAGGATGTCCACTTGCCGCCGACCAACGAATAGACCGGGAAACTCAACCCCGTCCAATCGCCGTTGACGACTTCGATGCTGTGATCGCGCGAAATCTGCCCCGCCGAAGAAGCTGAGTGTGTATACGGCAAGGGCCGCACGCCGGAAAAACGGAAGACAATGTGTTCGCGCGTGACCTTGATCGATGGGAAAACACGTGCCACCATTTCGAGGAAGTAATCAACTTCTTCTTCGGTGCAATTGGCTTCATCGGGATTTTCAATCGGGATGTCCGATGTGCCGATCAGGATGCGGTCATAAAGCGGATAGATCAGCACGATGCGGCCATCTTTATTTTCAAAGAAGAATTCATTGCCGTCAATTGCTTGGCGAAGTTCGGGGTGGTTCAAGACGAGATGAGAACCTTTTGTCCCACCGATCAGACGTGTAGAAATGCCGAGGTTGCGGTTGGTGAAATCGATCCACGGACCGGCGGCGTTGATTACGAGACGAGGCTTAACTTCGTAAACGGTATCCGTTAATTCGTCCCGAAGAAGAACCGTGTCTTTGTCTGTTTTGGTCAGGCTCATGTAATTTACAGCGCGGGCATTGGCGTTATCCGCTTCCGCATCCAAAATCAATTCAAGCGCCAGGCGTTCGGGGCTGAGGATCGCGCCATCGAAATAAGTGGTGGTGTTGACGATCTGCGGATTGAGTTTGCTCCACAACGAAAGCGAATCAGCACGGCTGCGGAATTTATGCGGCGGGACAGTTTTTTGTTTGCCGGTGAACGCATCGTAAACCATCAGCCCGATCTTGATCACGAACGAGCCGCGTTCGGAGGGCTTATCGAGCAGGCGCATAAATTTAAGCGGCGCGTTGAGCAAGCCCGAAAAAACTTTGAAGATGGGAATCGTGGTCGGCAAAGGTTTGACGATGTGCGGCGCATTTTGGATCATGCGATTACGCTCGGCAACCGCTTCACGCACGAGTCGAAACTCGCCGTTCTCAAGATAACGAATTCCGCCGTGCGCCATGTGCGAGGAAGCCGCGCTGGCGCCGGAACAAAAATCGGCGCGATCCACGAGAAGAACATCCACCCCGTTGAGGGCCAGATCGCGGAACGTGCCGATGCCATTGATACCTCCCCCAACGATCAACACGGAGGCTTCCGGATTGTTTTTCAGTGCAACGAGAATTTCGTTTCGATTCATATTTTGGATGCCCGAACTTCATTTTTCGACCCAATCAAATGTGCGTGTCACGGCTTTTTTCCACGTCAAGTATAACTGTTCTCGTGAAGTTGAATTCATCTTCGGAGTCCATTCTTTATCTCGTCCCCAGTTGGCGCGCAACTCATCAAAGTTCTTCCAAAAACCGACAGCCAGCCCTGCGGCATAAGCCGCACCGAGCGCGGTTGTCTCCGCAACTTTTGGACGGATGACCGGCACATCCAAAATGTCGGCCTGGAATTGCATGAGCATTTCATTGAAGACCATACCGCCGTCCACTTTGAGTGCGGTCAATTTAACGCCGGAATCTTTTTCCATCGCATCCAAAACTTCGCGCGTTTGGAAGGCCGTCGCTTCCAACACGGCGCGCGCAATGTGACCCTTGTTGACATAGCGCGTCAGCCCGACGATTACGCCGCGCGCGTCGCTTCGCCAATACGGCGCGAATAATCCGCTAAAGGCCGGGACGAAATAAACGCCGGCGTTATCCTCGACGGTTTGCGCCAGCGCTTCTATCTCGGACGATTGACGGATCAGCCCCAAATTATCTCTCAGCCACTGGACGAGCGCGCCCGTGATCGCAATCGAACCTTCCAATGCGTAGACAGCTTTTTGATTGCCGATCTTGTATCCAAGCGTCGTGAGCAAACCCGATTTGGATGGCACAGGTTTTTCGCCCGTGTTCAATAACATGAAACATCCAGTGCCATACGTGTTCTTGGCCTCGCCGACCGAATAACAAGTCTGACCAAACAATGCAGCTTGCTGGTCACCGAGATCGCCCGCAATGGGAACACCGCCAAGTCCGCCTTTGGCCAAGCCGTAAACTTCGGATGATGAACGAATTTCCGGTAGCATACTGCGTGGGATATTCAACAAATTTAAAATCTCAACGTCCCAATCCAATGTGTTCAGATTCATCAATAACGTGCGCGAAGCGTTGGTCACATCGGTGATATGCGCGCCGGCCGTCAGGTTCCAGATGACCCACGTGTCCATGTTGCCAAACAGCAATTCGCCTTTTTCAGCGCGGACACGTGCGCCGGGAACATTGTCCAGAATCCATTTGATCTTCGGCCCGGAAAAATAAGTTGCCAGAGGCAATCCTGTTTTTGCACGCAGACGATCCTGCCCGCCATGTTTTGCCAGTTCATTGCAAATT
>JAKBYW010000152.1:0-5534 GCA_021840275.1 Chloroflexota bacterium
AAGGCAAGTTCTTTCGATGTGAATCCGAAATGTTCCACGCCGCCGCGCTCGACAAACGGTAAAACCTGAAAGGGTTTGGCAGAGGAGCGTAAAAAGGCGACCGTTTGAGGGTCGCCGTAGGATGCGCTCAATTTTCCGCTCAGGTCCACGACGGCGATCGAGCCTGTATGTGTGGCCTCAACGATGCGTCCGCGCGTCAGCTCAAGGATCGGCAAAGATCTTTCGTTCATTCATTCCTCGGCAGAATTGCCCAAATGATAGTGACGAGCATAATAGTGACGAAGACCATAGCGCATACGCTGAACATATTGTTTGTGCCGCGCCGCCGATGATTTGAAATGAGTCAAGAACGGCTCGATCAATTTTTCGGTCGATTCAGGACGCTGGCCTTTGGCCGCCATCTTTTCAAGTTTATCGTGGATGTGTTTGATGAATTGGACTTGTGTTTTTATGGCAGATGTGGACACTGTTCCGCCGCGTCCGCTGACAAAGGTGAAGCCGCGATAGTCCGGACCCAAAAGGATGTCGAGCGATTCGATCCACGGCGGAAGGTCGGCGTGCGCTAAAAAGGGCGGCTGATTCTTGGGGACGAGGTCGCCAATGAAAACCACTTTCTGTTCGGGGATGATGGCCCACATGGCGCCCGCCGCCGGGCCGGGATGGTGTTCGAAGATCACCGGCGACTCGCCCCAGTATATATTCATTTGATCGCCAAAAGAAATTTCCGGCGGCGCCCAACGCACTGTGCCGAGCCCGGGAATGGTTTCCCAGTCTGAGCCGGTTTCAGCGCCCTGTGCTTTGAACGTGGTTGGCCGCGCGCGGAAAACCGCCGCAGTTTTTTCCTGCGCCAGCACAGTGCAATCCATGGCGCGCGCCCCGAGCGTACGGTCTGGATGCGCGTCAAGGTTGGCGAGTAAACGCTCCGGCCCGCCGCTCAGGCTCATCAGCGCCGCCCGCCATGAGCGGCTATCTTCCGGCGAAGGCGGCGCGTCGATCTGGATCAGTCCGCGCTGTTGTTGGATGACGCCCAACGTCACGCCCAGATAATGGTCTTCAATATAGATATTGTCAGCAAGGGATTGCATGGTATCTCCTAAGCATCCACCCGAAGGTGAAAACCAGATCTATTTTACTCTCATACTTTATTTGGTATCTTTTCAATAAAGCGGGGTGTGGGGTGTTTTGGGTGGGCTTCGCCTACCCAAAACACCCCACTTTCCACTCCTCTTTGAGAAGATACTTTATTTGCTCATCACAGGCAGAGTAAAGACGAACTTCGCGCCCTGGCCTTCTTTGCTTTCGACCCAGATCGTTCCGCCATGCGCCTGCACGGCGATACGGCAGAAAGCCAGGCCGATGCCCAGGCCGCCGGGTTTATCCCTGCCTTTGAGGCACGCGAACTTATCAAAAATGCGTCTGTGCTCAGACGGAGGAATGCCCGGCCCGTTGTCCTGCACCCAGAAGCGAACCGACTCTTTGTCTTTCTGCGCGCCGATGATAATTTTAGTCTCGGCCTTCGAGAACTTGATGGCATTCTCCAACAGATTGATCAGGACGCGGCGTAGCATATCCGTATCCACCCAGATATTCGGTAACGGCTCGGCGATCTGGGTCTCGACCGTTTGGTGATGCCCGGCTGCGGACGGCGTCACATCTTTCACGGCGGTTGCGATCAGGTCCTGTGGATTGACCGCCGTCTGCGTGGTGATGGTCTGCCCTGATTCAAGGCGGTTGATGTCAAGCAGGGAATTGACCAGCTGCTGGATGCGGTTGGTGGAGTTGACCGCAATGTTGAGAATTGAACGCGTGGTTTCATCTTTGCCGATCATGCCTTCCAATACATCCAGGCTGGAGACGATATTGCCCAGCGGCGAGCGCAAGTCATGATAGATCATGGCCGTCAGATCTTCACGCAGGGAATCCAGATCCTTGCGTTCGGGGATGTCACGCAGAGTCCACTGGATGGAATCTGCCTCTTCGAATTCCACGCGCCGCGCGTAGACTTCGACCGGCGTCCTGCCTGAATCGGCCTTGCGCAACACGGATTCGTAGCTTGAGTCATCCTTCTCAACCAGATTCTCGGATTCCAAACCGGTCCTGTTCCAGTTGACTTCATGCAGCTGGTCAATGCTCATCTGGCGCAAGTCTTCGGTTTTGAAGCCGCTTATCCTGACCGCCTCACGGTTGGCCTCGATGACTTTGCCTTCCAGGTCCGTGATGAAGATCGGGTCGATGCTTTCCGCAAAAAGTTCGCGGTAACGCTGGTGCGCCTTTTGTGATTGGCCGAAGAGCTGCGCGTTCAGCACTGCGATGCTGGCCTGGTCAGCGATGGCTTGCATGAGTTCAAAATGTTCGGGTGTAAAAGCATTCGGTACGGAATGGACAAGGGTCAGCGCCCCCACTAATCGGTCCCGCGCCAGAAGCGGCACGCAGATTGCGGACTTGGGTCCGCTTGCGTCGCGCGCCTCATCCGGGCGCTGGAACCAGCGTTCATCCTGACTCGTATCGGGCACCAGTGCAGCCTTGCGGTTTTTTACCACCCATCCGGCCAGGCCTCTATCTATGGTCTCTCGTAATTGCTGCGGGGGATGTTCAAGGAAACCCTGGCCGTAGACGATGATCGCATCCACAGGCTTGCCGTTATCATCCAACACCACGATACTGCCGCGCTCGCCGCCGGCGTATTGAAGAGCGGCAAAGAGCAGGCGCTGTAACACGGTACGCAGGTCAAGCGCCGCGAGGACTTCGCGATTGATTTGGATCAGGAGTTCGAGCAATGATCGAGTACGGTCTTTTGCCATGATTGATTAATTCTAATGTGCCCGCGTGTCGCTCATGCGCAAAGTATAGCATAACGTTCGGGTACAATCGAAATATGCCTCTTGAACTTTCCCGCATTCGAGCGCTGTGTTTTGATGTGGACGGCACGTTGAGCGACACCGATGATCTTTATGCGCAGAAGGTGCAGCGCTTTCTGGCGCGCTTTTTGTTCCACGACCCAGCCCGCGCCGCCCGTCGATTTGTGATGTGGGCCGAAGCGCCGGGCAATGTCCTGCTTGGCCTGGCGGATCGATGGAGCCTTGATGATGAAATGATGGCAGTGGTCCACTGGCTCAACCGCAACCGCAGGCAGCGGGCCAAGCGTTTCCTGCTGATCCCTGGCGTGGACAAAATGCTGGCGCGTTTGCACGGACATTATCCGATGGCGATTGTCAGCGCGCGCGATGAAGATGGGACGATGGCCTTTCTCGACCAGTTCGACCTGGCGAAATATTTTGACGTGATCGTAACGGGACTCTCTGCCAAACACACGAAACCTTACCCGGACCCGATCCGGCTGGCCGCTATAAAAATGGAGGTTATGCCTGAGGCCTGCCTGATGATCGGCGACACGGCTGTTGATATCCGCGCTGGAAGATCGGCGGGCGCGCAAACCGTCGGCGTGCTGTGCGGGTTTGGCGAAGCGTCTGAGTTGAAACAATTCGATGCGGATCTGATCCTGGGAAGTACAGCCGATATAGCCGATGTGTTGCTGGGGAAATAATTAACTATGTCATTGCGAGCCGCGAGCCTTAAACGGCGAGTGGCGAAGCATCTATGAAAGCGATGCTTTTGTCAAGAGAAAAATAAAGAGAACATCAGCACCTTAATAAAGCAGGAGCGACTTGTTGAAACAAACACAGTCGGATTTTCCGGAAGCATCTATTCGTTGTCAAGCAACAAGAGTATCTTCAACAAGCGTGTCGCAATCAATCTACGGTTCTCTGTGGAATCAGCTTCGCAACGCGCTCACGCTTGCTTAGGCAAATCGGATGTGGACTCACGATAGGGTTCATGCTTTCTGAGCATCCAATAGGCGGCCTCGGCCAGATGTCTTGCCGCGGCGCCGACTTCGACAACAAGAGCGTTATCTTCGATCTGGATGATTTCACCGCGCAGAGTTGCTATCATGGGGCTAATTATATGTCATTGCAAGCGGTCTTTGCGAAGCAATCTCCCATTGGACTGATAAGTCCCACCGAGGAGTATTCACCCTGTAATTAGGGATTGCTTCGTCGGCAAAAAACGCCTCCTCGCAATGACATGTTAATATCTCTTAGTATGCAAGTGCGTGATCGCAACCGCCAACGCATCGGCGGCATCGTCGGGTTTGGGAATTTCGGTCAACCCCAACAAGGTCCGTACCATTTCCTGGACTTGCTTCTTGCCCGCCGAGCCATAGCCAACAACAGCCTGCTTGACTTCATTCGGGGTGTACTCGCCCACGTCGAGTCCCGCCTCGGCAATCGCCAGCAGAATTACCCCGCGCGCCTGTCCGACTGTGATGGCAGTTGAAATGTTGCGCTGGAAAAACAACTTCTCCACCGCGACCGAATCGGGGCGATGGAGAAAGATCAATTCCTTGAGTTCGCGATACAATGCCAGCAGGCGCTTGTGGTCGTGGGTGTGGGCCGGGGTTAAGATGACACCAAATTTAAAGGCGGCCAGTTCCCCGCCCAGTTCGAGGCGCACGAGTCCGTAGCCTGTGGTTGCTGTGCCGGGGTCGATACCGAGGGCGAGTGTCATCGTTCAAATAATAAACCGCGCAGTCTGCCAAGAACGCAAAGATTCTTTTTGACAATCTTCGCGGCCTTTGCCTGCACTGGGCCGCAGGCACACGTGCGCTCTTCGCGGTTCAATTTTTACGCGGCTTCGAGAGCAGCCAGAGCTTCTTCGGACATCTTCAAATTGGAGAAGACATTCTGCACATCATCCAATTCTTCGATGGCTTCGAGCGCCTTCATGACCTGCATGGTCTCTTCGACACCAAGTTCCATCTCCTGTTTGGGGAGCATGCGCAGGCCGGCTTCATCGGGTTGAACACCCGCGGCATGCAGGCGATCCGCAATAACCTTGAATGTTTCAACCGGGCCGATGATCTCGATCGTATCGTTATCGTCAATCACATCATTCGCACCCGCTTCAATGCCCAACTCGAATGCCTTATCATAATTCATTTCCGTGGAGGGAAAAGAGAAGTAAGCCACGCGCTCGAACTGCCAGCCCACCGAGCCGATTTCGCCCATGCTGCCGCCGGCCTTCGAAAGCGCGTGGCGCAGATCGGAAACAGTGCGGTTGCGATTATCTGTCACACACTCGACCATCACGGCCACGCCATGCGAGGCATACCCTTCATACATGATCTGCTCAAAAATCGTGCCTTCTTTATCCTCACCAGAACCGCGCTTGATGGCGCGCTCAATGTTGTCTTTGGGCATGTTCTCAGCACGCGCTTTATCCACTGCGAGACGCAAGCGAAAATTCGAATCAATATCGCTCCCGCCGTCGCGGGCCGCCATGACGATTTCACGCGCGAGACGAGTGAAGATAGCGCCGCGTTTAGCATCGGCCACGCCCTTTTTGCGTTTGATGGTGGACCATTTGGAATGACCGGACATAGGAACTCCTTACAACCACTCTGGTGGAAATTTACTCGTTGAGCGCCGACATTATACTACACAAAGAATCCGACCCCCAGCGCGCGAATGAAACTG
>JAKBYW010000153.1:0-5518 GCA_021840275.1 Chloroflexota bacterium
CTTTGGTTCCCACCCACAGCATCAGTATGGAAATCAGCCAGGCGATGGTAAATGAGATCACCGAGAAGGCGGCCGCGACGTTCCCGTTGATGCGCGTGTATTCCACCAGCAGGAGCGGGAACGTTTTGAACCTGGCGCCCACGATCAATGAGGTCAACGTGAACTCCGCAAAAACAGTGGCAAATACCAACAGACTCCCGCTCAAGATCCCGGGAAGAATATTGGGGATAACGACCTCCGCCAGGATTTGAAAAACGTTCGCACCCAGACTTTGGCCGGCTTCCGTTAAAGTGCGCGAATCAATCGCCTGCAACGCGTTCGACACCGGCCGATACATGAACGGCATGGAATACACCACCACCGCGCCGATGAGCAGAAATGGCGAACGCGCCAGCGGAGGGAAGTTGTAGATTTGAATAAGCGCCAACGCAAGAACAACGGTTGGAATTCCAAACGGGAGGATCATCAACACTTCGAGCAAAGGTTTGGCCTTGATCAGGCGTGTATTAACCCAATATACCGTCGGGACAATGATGATGAGACTCGCAACGACAGTGGACAGAGACAAGATAAGCGAATTCCGCAGTGTGATCGTAAAGTAAGAGGCTTCCACGGCCCTTGCATAGAATTCAAGCGTATATCCTTCCGGTAGGATCGTGCGGTCCCAGCGTGTCGCAACCGAGAACACGTAGGTCGAAATGATCGGCAGCAGCATGTAAAACAGGAAGAACGCAATCGGCAGTATTTGCCAACCGGCAACGCGTTTCTTCTTGACGGATTCTTGCTTGGGCCCTTGAGGTTTTTTCATCTCATCTGAATTCCACAGGTAATCAGCTCTTTGACCAACGGCGCGCGCGGCTTGTCGCCACCTGATAAACGCCGATACTCAGTCCCATAATGATCAATGACATGACAGCCATTGCCATCCCCACGCCCTGATCCTGGCGCACCTCACCCGCGATCATGTAACCGATTTGCAGTGTCACCAGCGACAGCTTCGCCTGGACGAGTGTGTATGCGGTGGCATACGCGCCGAACGCGTTGGCAAAAAGCAGGGTGAACCCTGCAATGAGCGACGGCATCAAAAGCGGTATGCCGATGTGCCACCAGAATTGGAACGTGTTGGCCGACAGGCTTTGTGCGGATTCCTGCCATTCTTTCTTGATACCGGCAAAGGCGGGTAAGATCAACAGAACCATGAGGGGCAGTTGAAAATACACATACGCTAACACTAACCCGGAGAAGGAATAAATGCTGAAGCCCGGATAAAGATCATAGTTAAAATATTGGATTAGGAATTGCGTGACAACGCCGTTCAGTCCCAGGATCACGACAAAGGCAAATGCCAACGGCGCACCGGCAAAGTTGGTGGTCACATCGGAGAGAGTGATCAGCGCATCGCGGACGCGCTCGGACGGCCAGCGATAGATTGCATAGCCGATGAAGGTGCCGAGAACAACGCCGATGAGGGCCGTCAGCACCGACAGATCGATGCTGTTCAAAAACGAGTTGATGTAAAGCGGGCGCTGCAAATCAGTGTAATGAGAAAGTGTAAGTGCCCTGGTGGTTTTCTCGACAAAACTTCCCCGTATCAAAAACACCACTGGCACGATCTCGAAGGCCAGACAAAAAAGCAGGAACGGAGCAAAGCCCATCCAATCGGAAAATCCACTGGCTTTTCTTTTTCTAGTTGACATGTTGCAGCCGCTCCCACGAATATTATATACACAGGATGTTTTGTTTGTCAACTGGTTTTGTTGTGTTTTAATTTGTTTGACTAACCGTTTTTATAATGTTAGAATAACAATCATAACATTTCAAGCCAATTTTTGTACGTTTTTTGTAAACATAGTCTGAAAATCAGGAGAGGCTCACATGACAGAGGCACCGAGGGAACTTGCCGCTCAATACCCGGACGTAAAGCGGTTCGAAAAGAGAATCGGCGAATTGACCGCTGAGAGTTTTTTCCAAAAGGGGATCAACATCTTCGTCAACCGCACGCCCGGACGCCTCGACCTGATGGGCGGAAACGATGATTACACCGGCGGCCTCGTGTTTGAAACCACCATACGCGAAGCGACTCTAGTCGCCATCCAGCCGCGCATAGATCAAAGAGTTATTTTCTACAACCCGGCGGTGAAGTCACTGGGTTGGAAGGATAGGATCGAATTTTCTTTGCCTGACCTCGTTGAAAACGGCCGCATCAAGCCATTGGACCAGGTTCGCGATTGGATCAATACAGACCCGGAGCGCTCCTGGTGCGCCTACATCCTTGGCGATCTTTATTTTCTGATCAAACATTATCCAGAGAAGGTGAAACACGGTCTCTCGTTGTATCTCGAGTCGGATGTGCCGGTGGGCAAAGGCGTTAGCTCTTCGGCCGCGTTGGAAGTCGCTCCGATGAAAGCCATGGCGAAGATGTATGGCGTGGATGTAGCAGGGGTTGAGTTGGCTTTCTGGACTCAGTGGGTAGAGATCGCGTGGACGCAGTCAGCCTGCGGGATCATGGACCAGCTGGCGGTCGTGATGGGAGACGAAGGCTATTTTGTCCCCATGCTCTGTCAGCCCTGCCTGCCGCGGCCATTGGTCAAATTACCTGAGAATCTGCGCCTTTGGGGAATTGACTCCGGGGTGCGCCACGCCGTTGCCGGGATCGAATACGAATCTGCTCGAGCCGCGACTTTTATGGGCTACCGTTTTCTGTGTGACTGGGAAAATCTGGAGCCAAAACTTGATGAAAGTGGCGCCCTTCCCCGCTGGATTGAACCCAAATGGAACGGCTACCTGGCAAACCTTTCGCCTTCCGAGTTCCGCCAGCGATATGAGAACCGTTTACCGGAAGCGCTCGCTGGCGCGGATTTCAACAAGACCTACGCCGTGCATCTTGATCCCTTCACCCCGGTACGGTCAGAGGTGAATTATCCGGTGCGCGGTGCGACTCGCTATGCGGTTGAAGAGAACTGGCGCGTACACAGTTTCTTCAGCCTGATCTCCAAACCTCCCGCGCTGATGGATGAAATCACAACTCAACTTTTGGGTGAGTTGATGTATCAATCGCACATCGGTTATAGCCAATGTGGGCTTGGCTCGGATGCCACAGATAAAATCGTCGAGTTGGTAAGAGCCGAGAGATCCAATGGGCTGCTGGGAGCCAAGATCACAGGCGGGGGCGCGGGAGGCACTGTGGCGATCCTCGGAATGAATGATCCAACAGCGGAACAAGCCCTCCAGCGCGTCGTGGAGCAATACCATGCATGGAGTGGCCAGAAGCCATTTATTTTCGAGGGTTCTTCAGCCGGGTGTGACAAGTTCGGCATACGGCAAGTACGCTATTAGCGGTTGGCAAACCTACGCAAGACTTCATTGGTATGGAGAGAGTCGCGGCTGTACCAACTTGTGACCAATTGATAGTTTGCAGAGAATGTCAATGTTCTTTTGACGCGGCTGGTGGCGACTACCTTATACATCACAGGTTGTTGCATCGCTTCAAGCATACATATTCCGAATTCGGGGAATTCATCCAATAACAAAACGCCGCGATGTGTCGGGACCCATAGAAAGGCCAGGCCGTATAAACTTCATCGATGCGGCGTTTGATGGACAGCTCCCGTTCGGTGGGCCCAACCGGCTGATAGAACAAGCTCGAATAACTGAGACCAAGCAACGCTGCCTGGGTCTTGAGCGAAACCTCTGTGTTATCTTTTTCCAACATGGTCAGACGCTCGGTTCTACTCAAGAGGCAGACCTGATTTTTTTTCAACCAGTTCAACTGAGTGCTCAGTTTACCGATCTCCGTATATAACTCAGTGATCTGCTTTTCGTGCGCTGCAGTTTGGGCTTTTTCACCTTTGCGATCTTCTTCGAACAAACCGGCAAAGTTTTCCAGCGCCTGCGTTTTCCATTTATAGATCTGGTTTGGATGGATGCTGTTTTCTGATGCGATCTGGGCAATCGTTTTTTCTTCCTTCAACACTTCCAAAACGATGGCTGCTTTTTGGCTGGCCGTGAAACGTCTTCTTTTAGGCATAATCTCTCCAAAATCCACTCCTTAATTATGCCCGATTTTGTGTCTAAATTTCCTTATCCACTATACTTTTAGGGTCTTTGTTTTGTATAATTGACCTATGATCCTTTCTACTTCCCCCAGCGGAGTGCGTCTGGCGGAGTTGATGGCATCCTTATCGATTGCAACTGACCTCGGCATGGGACAGCCGCTGGAATTTGCTTTTCAATCTTGTATCGTATCGGTGCGGCTGGGGGAGAAGTTGGGAATGAACGATGGCGAATTGCGCGCGGTCTATTACCAATCCCTGTTACGCTATATTGGTTGCAATGCCGAGACGCATTTGCTAGCGGCGGTCTTCGGCGATGAACTTTCCTTTCGCAGGGATATTATTCACGCGGATGCCACGAGCGCCGGTTTCCTGCGCCAAAGCCTTCGAGCTGTCAGTGCTGCGAATGCCGGAGAGTCGCCGCTTCAATTGCTGGAATCCATTGCCAGCGGGTTGATGTCAGCAGCACGCTTTACCCATGAATTTTTTGCGGGCCATTGTGAAGTAGCAGAACGTCTTGCTAGGCGGCTTGGGTTTGACGAGAACATGATTACTGCCATCAAACAAGTCTACGCGCGCTGGGATGGAAAGGGCATCCCCGAATTGAAAGGCGAAGCGATTGCTCCAAGTATGTTGGTCGTTTCTCTGGCGCAGGACGCAGTGTATGCGTACCAACTCGGCGGCGCGGATTGGGCCATTCGACTTGTGAGACAACACAGGGGAAAAATGTACGCGCCGAAGCATGTCGAAGCCTTTTGCAAGCACGCTCGCGAATTGCTGATCGAAGAGCAGTCCAATTGGAAAACCGTCCTGGCGCTCGAGCCAGGAAAGCAGCGAATCCTCAACCAAGACGAGTTCGATTCAGCTTGCGAAGTGATCGCGGATTTTGCCGACATCAAGTCGCCGTATTTGCTGGGGCATTCGTCGGGCGTGGCACGCGTCGCGGAGTCGGCGGCGCGCAAGGCCGGTTTGACGGAAGCCAGCATCAGCGAAGTCCGGCGCGCTGCGCTGCTACATGATGTTGGCAGAGTCGGCGTATCCGCTGGCATTTGGGGCAAACGGGGTCCGCTCACCGAATCGGAATGGGAGAAAATCCGCCTGCACCCATATTACACCGAACGCGTGTTCTCGCGCTCCGAAAAACTTGCAACGCTGGGAAAGATCGCATCCATGCACCATGAGCGGTTGGATGGAAGTGGATACCATCGCGGCGCGACCTCGGTGATGTTGAGACAATCCATGCGCATCCTTGCGGCAGCCGATGTGTATCATGCACTGCTGGAAACGAGACCGCATCGCCCCGTGTTCGAGCCTGCTGAGGCCTCCGAAAAGCTTCTGGCTGAGGCCCAAGCGGGCCGCCTTGACCCCGAGGCAGTCAGTTGCGTGCTTTCCGTGAGGGACATGCCATCCCATCACGCAAGCAATTTGCAGGAGGCCTAAGAGAGTGTTTTGAAATTGTTTTTTTA
>JAKBYW010000154.1:0-2840 GCA_021840275.1 Chloroflexota bacterium
AACCATGCAATTGGAGCAACGCGAACAGTTGCTCGAAAGTGTCTTTGATTCGGCCCAGCAGAAACTATCCACTGTACAAAGAAGTACCGATTATGAAAAGACCGCGCATCTGCTTTTGCGGGAAGCCCTGGTTCAACTCGGCGCCAAAAAAGCCGTAGTTAAAGCAGACGAAGTAACTCGAAAGTTTTTCACGTCCAGCATAATTGATAAGATCGTAAAGGATCTGGGAATTCAGGTGATTATAGGTGAAGCACTTAAACAAGGTACCGGCGTGATCGTGGAAACAGAAGACGGTCATCGCCAATATGACAATACGCTTGAGACCCGCCTTCGACGAATGCAGGATACTCTTCGCTCCCCGGTTCATCATATTTTGATGGGAGAGTCTTTATGAGCGAACAGATCGGGAGAGTTACATGGATCAATGGGCCGGTTGTCCGCGCTCAGGGATCACGTCACGTAAACATGCTGGATCTGGTGGAAGTAGGCGAAGATCAACTGGTAGGCGAAGTCATTGGCATGGTGGGGGATGTCATCACCATTCAAGTTTATGAAGAAACATCCGGGATGCGGCCTGGAGCGCCAGTCTACACGACGGGCCTGCCGCTTTCGGTCGAGCTTGGCCCGGGCTTGTTACGCAGCATATTTGACGGTATCCAGCGACCGCTTCCGGTTATCGAGATGCGGACCGGATCCTTCATCAGCCGCGGAATGCATCTCGATTCGCTTTATCGAAAAGACCGCTGGGACTTCACTCCCAAACTCAAGGTCGGTGATAAAGTCAGCGGCGGAATGATTCTTGGCACTGTTCCGGAAACAGAGGCATTGGAACATCGGGTGATGATCCCGCCCAATGTGCGCGGGACATTGACATGGGTTGCACCAGAGATGCAGTACGCCATCGATGAGCCGATTGCCCGCGTGCGCACCGACGCTGGCGAACAAGAATTGACCATGTTGCAGCACTGGCCGGTTCGAAAGGCGCGCCCTTATAAATCGCGCCAGGGAAAGGCTGAACCGTTGATCACGGGACAGCGCGTTTTGGACACATTCTTTCCTCTCGCCAAAGGCGGCACAGCCGCGATACCTGGCGCATTTGGATCAGGCAAGACGGTCACTCAACACAGCATTGCAAAGTGGGCAGACGCCCAGGTGGTTGTTTACATTGGCTGCGGCGAACGAGGCAACGAGATGACGGAAGTTTTGCAGGAGTTTCCTCACCTTATTGACCCGCGCAGTGGTCGTCCATTAATGGAACGCACCGTGTTGATTGCCAACACATCCAATATGCCTGTGGCCGCGCGCGAAGCCAGCATCTATACCGGCATCACTATTGCTGAATATTACCGTGACATGGGGTATCACGTGGCTCTCATGGCGGATTCAACTTCCCGTTGGGCTGAGGCCCTGCGCGAAATATCGGGACGATTGGAAGAGTTGCCCGCTGAAGAGGGCTATCCCGCTTATCTCGCGGACCGTCTGGCGGAGTTCTACGAACGAGCCGGCGCGGTCGAAACTTTGAGCGGAGGTACCGGCTCTGTCAGCGTGATTGGCGCGGTCTCTCCTCCCGGGGGCGATTTCTCCGAACCGGTCACGCAACACACCAAGCGCTTTATTCGCTGCTTCTGGGCGTTGGATAAATCCCTCGCTTCGGCACGTCATTTTCCTTCCATCAATTGGTTGGATAGTTATAGCGAGTATATGGAAGACGTGGCGGAGTGGTGGCAGGATGAAGTGGGCCAGGATTGGTATGCTCTGCGTTCCCAGGCCATGGAGATCTTAAGCGAGGAGAGCCGGCTTTCACAAATTGTCAAGCTGGTAGGATCAGATACATTGCCGGACGAACAGCGGCTGGTGCTGGAAACGGCGCGTCTTTTGCGGGAAGGTTTCCTCCAGCAGAGTTCGTTCGATGCTGTGGATAGTTTTTCGACGGTCCATAAGCAGATTCGCATGTTGAACCTAATTCTTTATTTCCATCAGCAGTCTCAAAGAATTATCAAACTCGGCGCGCCCATCGGCATCATCCATGATTTGCCAGTTGTAAACACGCTGATCCGTATGAAAACTGTTGTGTCCAACGATGATTTAACCAAGTTTGATGATGTTGAAAAGGATATCAATGAACAGATCAAGAAACTGGAGATGGAATATCTATGAGTGACGCGCTTGATCTAGGAATAAATGAAGTCATTGGCGTAAGCCGCATCGAAGGTCCGCTGGTATTTGTTGAGGGTACTGGCAGCATTGCCTACGATGAGGTGGTTGAGATCATCGATGCTCACGGACAAATGCGTCTTGGCCGCGTTTTGGAGGTTGGAGAAGGCATCGCAGTAGTGGAGGTCTTTGCGGGTACTACGGGACTCTCCATTGATGGCACGCGCGTTCATTTTCTCGGTAAACCGTTTCATATCCCGGTGGCCGAAGAAATGCTCGGACGCATCTTTAACGGGCTTGGCAAACCGCTGGATGGCGGTCCAACTCCATTGGCTGACCGCTACGCCGACATCAACGGACAGCCGATTAATCCGACGGCGCGCGTTTATCCGGTTGACTATATCCAGACCGGCATCTCGACCATCGACGGCTTGAACACATTATTGAGAGGCCAAAAACTGCCGCTCTTCTCCGGCGCTGGATTGCCGCATGATCGCTTGGCGGCGCAGATCGTGCGTCAGGCAACTTTGGGTGTTCCCGCCGGCCAAAAATCCGACAAAGCAGAGCAGTTCGCCATCGTTTTTGCCGCGATGGGAGTCAAGCATGATGTGGCCGCTTACTTCCGCGATTCTTTTACCGACAGCGGCGCTCTGACTCGCGTGACCATGTTCCTTAATCTCGCGGAC
>JAKBYW010000154.1:2850-5475 GCA_021840275.1 Chloroflexota bacterium
GACCCGCCGGTCGAGCGCTTGGTGACTCCTCGGGCAGCTCTTACTCTGGCAGAGTATCTGGCCTTCGAGCGTCAAATGCATGTGCTGGTCATCCTGACTGACATGACCAATTATTGCGAGGCCTTGCGCCAGATTTCCAATATTCGCGGCGAGGTGCCGAGCCGCAAAGGATATCCGGGTTACTTGTACAGCGATCTGGCCTCGCTCTATGAACGCACTGGGCGCATCAAAACAAGCGAAGGTTCAATTACCCAGCTTCCGATCCTAACCATGCCGAACGATGATATTACTCATCCGGTGCCAGATCTGACCGGCTATATTACGGAAGGTCAGATCACGCTTAATCGCGATCTTGATCATCAGGGCACGTATCCGCCTGTTGCGGTTCTGCCCAGCCTCTCGCGCTTAATGAAAGACGGCATCGGCGATGGCCGGACGCGTGCAGACCACAGCCATTGGTCGTCGCAACTCTTTGCGGCGTACGCGCATGTACAGGATGTCCGCGCCCTGGCTTCGGTCATCGGTGAAGAGGAACTTTCAAAAGTCGATCAACAGTATTTGAAATTCGGGCGGGCCTTCGAAAAGGATTTTGTAAATCAGGGCTTGGCGGAAAGCCGGACCATCGAAACGACCCTCGAGATTGGCTGGCGTTTGCTTTCCATGCTTCCGCAGGAAGAGCTGACACGTGTCAGTCCAGCCGAAATAGGACAATATTACGTGGAGCGCCGTGACGCATCTTAACATTCCGCCCACTCGCAGCAATCTGCTGCGCATGAAACAGGAATTGCAATTTGCACGCGAGGGATACGAGATCCTGGATCGCAAGCGCGAGGTGTTGACTACCGAACTTATCCGTCTTGCTCATGATGCTGGAGCATTGCAGGAGAAAGTCTGGAAGTTGTTGGAAGAATCTTATCTTGCCCTGGAACAGGCAAAACTGACCATGGGACAGGATCACGTTGAATGGGCCGCTCTGGCAATGAGCCAGACTGTTGATGTTCAACTCAAATTTCGGGGAGTGATGGGCGTTCCGATCCCGCAGGTCGAGTCGCGCGGCGCCCCTCTGGAAATGACTTATAGCATGGGCGCTACGAGTGCGACCCTGGATGAGACAAGCGCCGCTTTCCGGGACGTTTTGAATCACATTCCAGAACTTTCCGAGCTAATGACAGCGGTGTGGAGGTTGGCAGGAGAACTGCGCAAGACTCAGCGCCGGGTCAAAGCCCTGCAGTATATTTTTATCCCCGAATACGAAGAGACGGTTCTATTCATCAAAAGCGCACTCGAAGAGCGGGAACGTGAAGAGACATTCCGCCTGAAATGGCTAAAGACGAAAATGGCCAAAAAGGCTGCCGCAGAAACTGTACTTGAATGAGATTGGCTTCGCGTGAATTCGTGGATAATGCAAAGAGTTCAATCAGGACAGAGGTGATTTGATGGAAATTGGCATCCTGGGTACCGGAATGGTTGGACGGACTATCGGTTCCAAGCTGATCCAGCTTGGACACGACGTCTTCATGGGCGCACGCGATGCGGATAATCCCAGGGCTATTGCCTGGGCCAAGGAGGAGGGCCAGCGCGCTTTATACGGGACTTTTAAGAACGCGGCGGCCTTCGGTGAAATCGTTTTCAACTGTACCTTGGGGATTGCGTCGCTGGATGCTTTGCGCCAGGCCGGAGCCGGCAATTTGAAGAACAAGATACTGATAGACACCTCAAATCCCATCGACTATTCTAGGGATGATCTAATCCTTTCGGTTTGTAACGGAGATTCGTTAGGCGAGCAAATTCAACGCGCCTTCCCTGAAACACTGGTGGTAAAAACCCTGAATACAATGAATTGCAACCTGATGGTTGAGCCAGCAAAACTTCCAGAACGGACTGATGTATTCGTCAGCGGGAATGATATTGAAGCCAAGACCGTTGTAATTGGAATCCTGCGCGATTGGTTTGGCTGGAGATCGGTGATCGACCTGGGCGATATTACCACCTCACGAGGTGTGGAAATGCTGCTTGCCCTTTGGCTCGATCTGCGACGCGTTCTTCCCTCTGATCGATTTAATATAAAAGTTGTGAAGTCCTAAAACGAATCCGCAGAACCAGGCAAATATGATTTCGTTCTTATTTATCGAACAGTGTACCGGGAGGCAGATCAATGAATTCGCTGGCAAATAAGAAGATCCAAATTGTTGTGCTTGAGGGTCAGAAGAGTAAATTGGAAACAGAGATAAACAAAGCAAGCCAGCAATACAAGCTCGGCTTATGGGGTGTATTAATAGGAATATTTCTAATTCCAATTTACGGAATCGGCGTTGTTCCATTGATTGCAGGCGGACTTGTTGCACTTATAAATGCCAATAAGCGGGCTAAATACCGGGATGAGTTGGAAAACCTCGAGTCTCAAATTTACACGTTGAACTCATCCATGGCATAATGGACCGAGCAATTTTATACGTTTTGGGGAACTTGAGCGCCAGTATGCACAGCCGGTGAAGTTAAGTGTGTACGAATAGACATTGGCGCAAATAATCTGTGTCACTACTCATAACTAGTTCCAAGATCCGGTTTTTAGTTGATACCCGAGCAGGTTGGAAAGACCAGGGAGCAGCATAGTCATAGTCTTTT
>JAKBYW010000155.1:0-5471 GCA_021840275.1 Chloroflexota bacterium
GGTTGCAAAAATGAAATGGATACGGCCTGAGGCGGAGCTGGTGGATGCTCTCGGGGAAATGGATCGGGACGGTGTCAACCAGTTGCCCGTTATGGCAGGCGATCAGATTCTCGGTGTTCTAGGCCGGGATGATGTAATCAGCTTCTTGCGCACCGTGAGTGAGTTCAGTCGTCATTGAGTCATCTAGTGACGAGATACCCCAATTCGCTTGAGTCCATGTCTCACGATCCGGATATAAAAGCGCTCTTACGGATGGCCGTAGTGTGGAACATTCCCATCGCATGCAATCGGGCAACCGCAGATTTCATGATCTCGTCGCCTTTGATGGATGAGGAATACGATTGCCTGCCACCTGAATATAATGAATACAGAAACCGGGCAATGGTGGAAAATATACCGGATTAGAGTTTCTCGCGAACGCAACTTGCATCGAGAAGGATATGGCATGAATACAAATGATCAAAATCATCGCGCGATTTTAAGGAGCATTGCCCACAGGGTAATGCTTGAACGCGGCTTGTTCCCTGACTTTTCCACCGAAGCACTCGCTGAACTTGGACGGCTGCATGTACCTGCAGTAACAGAGAATGCAGCAGCCAAAGATCACCCTGGTATTCGTGACATGCGGGACCTTCTGTGGGCTTCCATTGATAACGATGACTCGCGTGACCTCGATCAGCTTACCGTTGCCGAGTCAATGCCGGCAGGTAAGATAAAGATCCTCGTTGCCATAGCAGACGTGGATTCTTCCATTACCAATGGATCAGCGATTGATCAACACGCACGCAATAACACTACCTCAGTCTATACTGCTGCCGAAATATTTCCTATGCTGCCGGAAAAGGTTTCAACCAACATTACATCCTTGAACTTCAACGAGGATCGCCTTTCCATTGTTGTTGAAATGCTGCTCGGTGCTGACGGATCGCTCGAAGACTCAAAAATCTACAAAGCCTGGGCACGTAATCATGCGAAACTAGCCTATAACAGTGTTGCAGCATGGCTGGAAAAGAAAGGCAACATTCCTGAAGAGATTGCTGCCGTGCAAGGCCTGACTGAGAATATACAACTGCAAGACCAGGCCGCACAAAGTATGAAAAATTTCCGGCATATTCATGGGGCACTCAGTCTGGAAACCATTGAAGCCAAACCGGTATTTGATGGTGATCAAATTCGTGATCTTGAAATAGAGGAAAAGAACCGCGCCAAGGAGATCATTGAAGATTTTATGATCGCGGCGAACGGTGTGACTGCACGCTATCTCTCGGCTAAAAAATTCCCTTCGATTCGCCGGGTGGTACGCATTCCAAAACGATGGGATCGGATTGTTGAAATAGCCGCGGATCACAAGTTCAAACTTCCAGAACTCCCAGATTCAAAAGCGTTGGAGGAATTTCTCGTCAAGCAAAAAGCCGCGGATCTACTGCGCTTCCCCGACCTTTCTTTGGCTGTCATTAAGCTTTTGGGCGCTGGCGAATATATAGCAGAGCTTCCTGATGGGGAAGTACCGGGTCACTTTGGTCTGGCGATCAAAGACTATGCTCACTCGACCGCTCCCAATCGCCGCTACCCCGACCTGTTGACGCAGCGATTGTTGAAAGCGGCCCTGGATGGGAAACCTGCGCCCTACAACAAAGATGAACTGGATGTTCTGGCGGCTCATTGCACCGAAGCAGAAGATGCTGCGAACAAAGTCGAACGGCAAGTTGGCAAATCCGCTGCCGCGCTTCTGCTTGAATCGAGAATCGGAGAGCAGTTTGATTCGATTGTCACAGGCGCTTCCGAAAAAGGGACGTGGGTCCGGCTTCTCAGCATCCCTGTTGAAGGCAAGCTGGTGGATGGATTCGAGGGGCTGGATGTCGGCAACCGGCTGCGCGTGAAATTAACATCTGTTGACGTTCAGCAAGGATTTATCGATTTCAAGAAAGTCAACTCATCAAAACATTGATGCAGAAATGTACGCATCCGCATTCAAAATAGAAAAGGATAAAACTTATGAAAAAGCAAGCAGGTTTGTGGATCGATCATCGTAAGGCCGTTGTTGTACTTGTTACCGACCAAGGTGAAGAAATAAAGAAAATTACATCTGATATGGAAAAACATGTCCGTTTTATGGGCGGGACAGCATCAGGAGACGGCTCGACAGAGGATGTGCGGGACCGTCAATTTGGGAACCATCTCAACAGCTACTATGATCAAGTCATCGCAGTTCTTCGTGACGCCCACTCGATTCAAATCTTTGGGCCGGGCGAGGCCAAGGGCAAACTCGAAAAACGTCTTGAGAGTGAAGGACTCAAGGAACGTATTGTGGGAATTGAAACCGTGGACAAGATGACGGATCACCAGATTGCAGCGAAAGTTAGAGGGCATTTTCCTGCCTAGATTATGTTGTGCAATTAATGCAAACACCTGCCGCAGAACTATAATCTTGCGGCAGGAATGTTATTCGCGGAGGAATGAATGGGATTACCCTCTGAGGGCAATACGCTGAACAACGCGGGAAATCTTGGTGGCGCGACCAAGCCTAAAGTTTCCGATCAATTGTTGGAGAAGGCGCGCGAAGAATCGGATGCCGTTTTGAAGGAGCTTGAGTCGCAGTCAAGCGGCTTGAGCGCGGCGGAAGCCGAGAGCCGCATCAAACGCGACGGGTTGAATGAGATCGCGCGCGAGAAGCGCCAATCGCCGCTGATGCGCCTGTTGGATAACATCAAGAATCCGCTGGTCATTTTGCTGACAGCGCTGGGTATACTTTCATATTTAACCGGCGACTTGCGCGCAACGATCGTCATTTTTGTGATGGTATTGCTCGGCATTGTATTGCGCTTTTATCAAGAGATGCGCGCCGATAATGCCGCTGAAAAACTCAAAGCTATGGTCAACACAACCGCTACTGTAATACGCGATGGCGAAGTGGCGGAAGTTCCACTCAAACTTTTGGCGCCAGGCGACATCATCCTCCTGGCGGCTGGAGACATGGTTCCCGCCGATGTGCGCGTGTTGGCCGCCAAAGACTTGTTTCTGAATCAGGCAGCGCTTACAGGTGAGTCCATGCCGGTGGAGAAGAAGCCCGCTCCAGTGTCCGATGAGATTCGGAATCCGCTTGAGTTGCCGAACATCTGCTTTCTCGGATCAAACGTCGAAAGCGGAACCGCTTCGGCAATTGTCATCCACACTGGCGATAAAACTTATTTCGGTTCTCTCGCCGCCAGTATTGTCGGTCAGCGCGTGTTGACCAGTTTCGATAAAGGCGTCAATAAATTCACCTGGCTGATGATCCGCTTTATCGCGGTGATGGTGCCGTCCGTTTTTATCATCAACGGCTTGAGCAAACATAACTGGCTGGAAGCCTTTATATTTGCAATGGCGGTGGCAGTCGGGTTGACACCTGAGATGTTGCCGATGATCGTGACGGTCAACCTGTCGAATGGCGCGATTGCGATGGCGCGCAAGAAGGTGATCGTCAAACGTCTGAACGCCATCCAAAACTTCGGCGCGGCGGATGTGCTTTGCACCGATAAGACGGGAACGCTGACGCAAGGCAGGATCATCCTTGAAAAACATTTGGATGTACGCGGCAATCCGAGCGCGCGCGTTTTGCATTACGGATACATGAATAGTTATTATCAGACTGGCTTGAAGAACCTGATGGACGAAGCCATTCTGAATCACGGCAACTTGAACGAAGCTCTTCAAGTGGACGAAAAGTTTCGCAAAATTGACGAACTGCCTTTCGATTTTCAGCGCCGACGCATGTCGGTCATTTTGGAAAATGACCAGAATCAGCAGATCCTGATTTGCAAAGGCGCGGTCGAAGAGATCATGCGCCTCTCAACGCATGTGGAGATCAATGGCGAAATTCTGGAAGTGACAAGCGAGCATGATGAACATCGCAAGCGGCGCGTGAAGGAATTGAATGAGGATGGCTTCCGCGTTATCGCGGTTGCATATCGAATGTTCCCTGGCGACAACGATGAACCTCATTACACGGTTAAGGACGAAACAGACTTGACCCTGCTGGGGTACATGGCTTTCCTCGACCCGCCAAAGGAATCGGCGATGGAAGCCTTGAAGCGGTTGAAGACGCTGAACGTGGATGTCAAAATTTTGACGGGCGATAATGAGATCATCACTGCTTACATCTGCAAACAGGTGGGCATGCCAGTGGACAAGATTCTGCTTGGTTCGCAAATTGAAACGATGAGCGAATCAGAGTTAGCCGAAGCCGCCAGTGTGACCAGCATCTTCGCTAAGCTGGCTCCGTCTCAAAAGGAACGCATAATTCACGCCTTGCAGAGCAAGGATCATGTGGTCGCTTTCATGGGCGACGGCATCAACGATGCCCCGGCTCTCAAAGCCGCCGATGTGGGCATTTCGGTTGATAGCGCGGTGGACATCGCAAAAGAATCGTCTGACATTATTTTGCTGGAAAATAGTCTGTTGGTTTTGGAACAGGGCGTGATGGAAGGCCGCCGCGTGTTTGGCAACATCACCAAGTACATCAAGATGGCGGCCAGTTCCAACTTCGGCAACATGTTCAGCGTGGTGGGAGCCAGCGCCTCCCTGCCCTTCCTGCCCATGCTACCGATCCAGGTGCTGACCAACAATCTGCTCTATGATTTCTCGCAGACCACCATCCCCACCGACCAGGTGGATGCCGACTGGCTGACATTGCCACGCAAGTGGACCATCGGGGAGATTCAACGATTCATCATCCTCATCGGGCCGATCAGTTCGATCTTCGATTATGTTACATTCTTCGTCATGATCTATGTGTTCAACGCCTGGAGCAATCCCACGCTCTTTCAAACGGGCTGGTTCGTGGAGTCGCTTTTCACGCAGACGTTGATCATCCACGTTATCCGTACCAACAAGATTCCTTTCATTCAGAGCCGCGCCAGTTGGGCTTTGATCATCAGTTCTTTCATCATCGTCTCAGTAGGTGCCTGGCTGACTGTTTCTCCGCTGGCCGAGACGCTCGGATTTGTGACTCTGCCTCCGCTTTACTGGCTGATCCTGGCGATGATGTTGGTGTGCTACGTGCTGCTGACACAAGTGGTAAAGGTCTGGTTCTATCGCCGATATGGTATATAACAGTTTTTTGTATCCCGGCAAGTATTTCCTGATGAGAACAACTCACTGACCATCATCCTGTAACCGGCAAAACCGCCTTATCTCCCCAACATGCATATCGGCGTTCTGACGATGTCGGATGAGCTGTTGCTTGAGAAACGTTTACTTTGAATATCCCTCGCAGCTTGCACACGTGCACGGATAGCTTCGCTGGTCTCCTCAACTCTATCACCACTCAACTTTTCATAATCTACTCTTGGGACTTCAATGTGAATATCGATACGATCCAGCAATGGACCAGAGATGCGTTTTTGGTATTTGGTAACGACAGCAGGAGCACACGTACAGGCTTTTTGTGGGTCAGAAAACCAGCCACATGGGCAAGGATATACACAATCAGA
>JAKBYW010000156.1:0-5465 GCA_021840275.1 Chloroflexota bacterium
CTGCGTTTGGCGCGCAGGGTCTCATAGACGGCGTTGCGTGAGTAGATGAATTCCTTCATGGATTGATTTTACTTGAGAAAAGAAGAGACCATCATCTTTTCAATGACAATTTCTTGTGAAGAAGCAAAATCTTTTTTATTTATGCCGATGCGCCGGAGTAGCTGCGTCACAGGCGCACTCAATAAAGCCCCAAAAGATTTAGATGATGCCTTCACTATCTCCATTCGCGGCAGGATGAGGCTGCATTTGGCGGATTGTCATTTGGAGTATACACAGCTTGTCCTTGCGAAGGTTCCGAACCTTCGCAAGGATGAAGAAGAGAAACAGCTACAATAGGCATATCATAAGCAAAAAACTTCCGAGGCTAAATCCCGGAAATTTCTATTTTATTGAGTAGGGGCGGAGCGTCGCTCCGCCCCTACGTATTTATGACCATCGCCAGGTTGTGCCGTCTTTGCTGTCTTCGATGGTGACGCCGAGTTCTTTGAGGCGGTCACGGATGAGGTCGGAGAGCGGCCAGAGTTTTTGTTTGCGGACTTCGCTTCTTACTTCGATGAGCAGGTTCACGAACTTGTCCGTTTCGCCGGAGCCTTGTTTATCTTGCAGGCGCAGGCCGAGCACGCCGGTCAGCTCGCGCAATTTATCTTGCGCGGGTTTGAGTTCATCAGACGTTGCACCATTGTCGCGGGCGGTGTTGATGGCTTTGACGAGTTCGAATAACGCGGCGACTGCACCGGCGGTGTTGAAGTCGTCGTCCATTGCAGTCGTAAAGTTTTCTTTGGCGGAGTTGACCACGGTGGCGAGTTCGGATGTGTTACCAGCGGCGAGTCCCTTTGCGGAAACGGCGGCCGGTCGAAGTCCGGATTTGAGGCGGTCAACGGATTTCTCGGCAGCGTCGAGCGTCTCGTCGTTGAACATCAGCGGCGAACGATAGGTCCCGTTCAAGACCAGCATCCGCATCACATCGGCATCGCGCTTGGTAAGAAACTCTTTGATGCTGACGATGTTGCCGAGCGACTTCGACATTTTCTCGCCGCCAAGCTGCAACATGCCGTTGTGGATCCAGTAGCGCGAGAATTGTTTGCCGGTGTAGGATTCGCTTTGTGCGATTTCATTTTCGTGGTGGGGGAAGATCAGGTCGTTGCCGCCGCCGTGAATATCAATTTGCTCGCCGAGTTCTTTGAGATTCATGGCCGAGCATTCGATGTGCCAGCCGGGACGGCCATGACCCCAGGGGCTGTCCCAGAAAGGCTCGCCGGGCTTGGCGGCTTTCCAAAGGGCGAAGTCCATCGGGTGATCCTTGGCTTCACCGACTTCGATGCGCGCACCGGCTTGCATGTCGTCCAGTTTGCGGGCGGAGAGTTTTCCGTAATCTTCATCCTTGGTGACGCGGAAATACACATCGCCGTTGGAGGCGGCGTAGGCGTAGCCTTTTTCGATCAGACCCTGCACGAGGGCGATGATCTGCGGCATGGTGCCGCTGACGGTGGGGTTGACGGTGGCGGGCAGGACGTTGAGGTCTTTGAGATTTTGGGAGTAGTCGTCAATGTAGCGTTTCGAGAGTTCGAAAGGATCTTCGCCGAGCTTGTTGGCGCGTGCGATGATCTTGTCATCCACGTCGGTGTAGTTCATAACATGTTTAACTGTGTAGCCGCGATATTCGAGGTAACGGCGGATGATGTCGAAGACCAGCGCCGACATGGCGTGCCCGACGTGCGCATCGTTATAGACCGTGACACCGCACACATACATGCGGACTTTGTTTGGCTCGATGGTTTCGAAATCTTCTTTTTTGCGGGTGAGTGTGTTATAGAGGCGGATCATATTTCCTGCCTATGTCATTGCAAGGAGCGTTCTTCCCTGCACCGCTTGCACCTGGCGCAAGTGCAGGCGAACGCAGGACGGTGTGCGACGAAACAATCCCCAATTAAGCGGATGAGACTCTCTGTTAAGGTTTTCTCGTTAAACGGGAGATTGCTTCGCAAAGTGCGCTCGCAATGACGTGATTATTATTTCTTTTTCCCGTTGCCGTTCTTTTTATCATTTTCCACGCGGGCGAAGATCATGCGGCCTGCGGCGGTCTGCAGGACTTTGGTGATGTGAACGTCCATGTATTCGCCGATGTAGTCCTTGCCGTTTTCCACGACGACCATCGTGCCATCGTCCATGTAACCGACACCCTGGCCGATCTCCTTGCCTTCCTGGAAGATGTTGATGTTCAAGGCCTCGCCTGGCAGAACCACAGATTTGACTGCATTGGCCAGGTCGTTGATGTTGAGCACGGTCACGCCCTGTAATTCGGCGATGCGGTTGAGATTGAAGTCATTGGTCAACACCGGACTCTTTAGCTGTTTGCCGAGCACGACCAGTTTATCATCCACTTCACGCACGCCATCCACGTCAATGTCGCTGATGCGGACGAGGATGTTGGGTAGTTTTTGCAATTCAGATAATACTTCCATGCCGCGCCGTCCGCGCTGACGGCGCAGTCCATCGGGTGAGTCGGCAATGTATTGCAGTTCATTCAACACAAAGCGCGGGATGAGCAGCGTTCCAGGCAGAAAGCCTGTGCGGGCGATGTCGGCCACGCGCCCGTCAATGATGACGCTGGTATCAAGTAAGATGGTGCGATTGAGGTTTGTCCAGGAAGAACCGGAGCCTCCCTCGCCGCCGCGTCCGCTGAACGTGCTGAACAGGCTCATGATGTCGCCCTGGCGCATGACGAACAGCGTCACGCCAAAATAGCTGAACATCAGAACACCGATGAACGGAAGGGTGCGTCCGAATGGATCGGGCAGGAGAGAAAGCGGAAATGCCAACAGCGCCGCGGTAGTGAGTCCCATAACCAGACCCATGAGTCCGGCAAAAAGGGTCTCCGCCGCTATCCGTCCGAGGAGAGAACGCAGCCAGTGTGCCGGGCGGGTAGTAGCGTAAGGAGTTAAGATGAGACCGCCCAGCGCACCGGTCAACCCAATTCCCAAAATGTAACGGACGGTTTCTCCAGGATTAGTCCCCGCCAGTTCGTACCCCCAATAGCCGCCTGCGATGCCGAACACGATCATGCCAATAATACGAAGAATAAATTCAGCGCTCATAATAACTCCTTAATAATGTGCAGAATAAAAAAATAATGTGACAGGATAATAGCATGGCTAGTGTCTTCCGTCAATTACCCAAAATGGTTATATAATTCACCCATGGCAATCGACCGTTTCGGGCGCAATATTCATTATTTGCGCATCAGTCTCACCGACCACTGTAACTTGCGCTGCATCTATTGCATGACCGAGGATCAGACCTTTCGTCCGAACCCGGAGTTGATGCAAGACGACGAGATTCTCCTGCTGACGCGCCTGTTCGCCAGTTTGGGATTCGACAAGATCCGGCTGACGGGCGGCGAACCGACCGTGCGCGCTCATGTCGTGGACCTGGTGCGGGGTATCGCTTCGACGGAGGGCATCCGCTCCGTTTCCATGACCACGAACGGAATCCTGCTCAAGAAGCTGGCCCAACCTTTGGCCGATGCCGGACTCCAGCGCGTCAACGTCAGCATCGATACTCTTGATCCCAAGAAATTCCACCGCCTCACCCGTTGGGGAAAACTCGCAGATGTTTGGGAAGGCGTTCTCGCCGCCGAGCAGGCCGGACTGACGCCGATCAAACTCAACGCGGTCGTCGTCAAAGGTTATAACGAAGATGATGTGGTCGACCTAGCGCGCCTGACCCTCGACCATCCCTGGCAGATCCGTTTCATTGAGATGATGCCTTTCGCGGACGTGACCGATGTGCAGACCAGCCAGGTGATTACTGCCGCGGAAATCCAGGAACGCATTGAAGATTCGCTCGGCGATATGCAGGTTTCAAACAACGGCAGACTTGATGGCGAAGCGCGGGTCTTTCATTTGCCCGGCGCGCAAGGCGATGTGGGTTTTATTTCATCGGTCACACATCCTTTTTGCGATGCATGCACGCGCGCACGTCTCACTGCAGATGGACGTCTGCGCTTGTGTCTGCTCCGTGAAAAAGAAGTGGATTTGCTCACTCCCTTGCGCGCCGGCGCTTCGCCGGATGAGCTGCGGCAGTTGCTGCTCGATGGTGTCTGGCACAAGCCGTGGGGACATGGCCTTGCCGATGGCGTCATTCCGCTTAATCGAGCCATGAATGAAATCGGAGGATAGAATTTTCGCATGACCAACATTAAAGCCATCTTGTTCGACCTCGACGGAACACTTCGTCATAACCTCCCCTCTGGCGGGGAGGTTTTTGCGGATTACGCCGCCCAGCTTGGTTTATCCATCAATGATGAAGATCGTCTGCGCGCCATCCGCTGGGAAAATTTTTACTGGGCCAATTCCATGGATCTCAAGGCCGATAAACAGATCTATGTAACCGAGCCTGATTTTTGGAATCATTATGCTCATCGCCAGTTGGTCGCATTGGGGGCGTCCAGCGAACAGGTAGAAACTCTTGCGCCGAGAGTTTCCGGATATATGGAAGAATCTTATCGACCGCAAAGCATTGTGCCCGAAGGTGCCCTGTGCGTGCTGGCCCTTCTTCAACAGGCCGGCTTCATCATGGCAGTTGTTTCAAACCGCGAGAAACCCTATCAACACGAAATCGAAAACCTGGGTCTGTCATCATTTTTTAGTTTTTCACTCGCAGCGGGCGAAGTCAATTCGTTCAAACCTGACCGCGAGATATTCATCCACGCCTGCGAACGTGCGGACGTAAAACCGTCTGGTGCGGTATACGTCGGCGATAATTATTTTGCAGATGTGGTCGGTGCGCGTCACGCTGGACTTCAACCGGTTCTCTACGACCCGCGCCGGGTCTTCCCTGATGCCGAGTGCCCGGTTATCGAATCGTTTGACCCGTTGCTTTCTGTTATCAAAACCCTGTAAAATGTCTGTGGCAGGGGCACAGCGCCTCTGCATTCATCGAAAGGAAATACCATGGCTTGGGAACGAAAAATAATGCGCACCGTACGCGTCCGCAACGATCAGACGACCGGCTTGTTGGCGCGTCTTTTGTCAGCCATTTCGGATTCGGGAGGCACGGTCGGTGATATAGATCTGATGACTGAGACATCCCGCTCTGTAGTCCGCGATATTACGATCTATGCTGATGACACCGAACATATTGACAAGGTCGTCAAAGCAATGGCGGCCAATCCCGGCACCAAGATCCTGCAAGTCCGTGACGAGGTGCTGGAGCTTCATCAAAAGGGCAAGATCGCCATCCGCTCGCGTTTCCCGATTGATTCAATGGCGACCCTGCGGCTGGTCTATACACCTGGCGTGGCGGAAGTATGTCTCAAGATTGCCAAAGACCCTTCGATGGCGCGCTTGTATACCAGCACGAGTCACATGGTCGCCATCGTAACTGACGGGACGGCCGTGCTCGGCCTCGGCGACATCGGTCCGCTGGCGGCGATGCCCGTGATGGAAGGCAAAGCCATGTTGATG
>JAKBYW010000157.1:0-5460 GCA_021840275.1 Chloroflexota bacterium
TAGCCTGTTCCCGCAACATGATCAAGGCAGCAATTGTTGCGGCGTTCTCAATAGCCATTCTGTCCATTTCACCCAGTGGACGGGTGCCGGCAATCAGCCAAGTGTAGCCGTAGATCTCCCCCCCAACCACGATGGGGGCCACAATTCGCTCCATTGTCATACCTGCTTCAGGAGTGGGGGCGATATGTAAAGGCTGCCTGGCTGCCCGGAGTCGGGCCAAGTCTCCACGGCGCTCCAATTCAATCACCAGCGCGGGCGGTGTTCGCATTTGAAAAATGCTGTCTTCGCGGGCTCGATCTGTCTGACCCCATTCGGCATAGGCCAGTAGTTCAAAGTCAGGTGATTCGATGGTCACCGCTCGTTCCACTAGTTCAGCCAGAGTACGGGCCAGTTCAGAAAGCCCGCCGCCATCCAGCACCAGTTGAGTCAGCATACGGTGAAAACGGGAAGCCCGCTGGAGGAGAACGAATTGCTGATTGATAATTCGCGAGTTGATTGGTTCGGCGACGTCAACAAGAGGCAGTTTCCAGGGCGCTTCAATAATAGGCAAATCCAGCTCATCGGCCACGGCAATCATCTCCGCGGGGACACACTCGATATATTCACCCACAGATATCAGTAACCCGGCCACTTCTTTTGCGTTCAGCGCACGCACAAATTCTTGGCGAAATTCCACGTCCTTGACAAGGGAGAGAGCAGTTGTGAGCACCAATTCACCACCTCGCAGCCAATTTGGCGCGTCGGGAACGTCAATGGCGTGCGCCCAGCGGATGGGACGGTTGAGTCCCGCCTGCCCGGCTACCACCCGGCAGTCTTTGAAGACTTCCAATTGAAGGGCCTCACCGACTGTGTACATCTCAATCCTTAGACCAAGTCAAGACCTCGTTCGATAGGTTTGTTGAGTCAATTTTTACGTGATGAGACGGTAATCACTTTTTCAGATAACAAAGCATTGATCTCAGTAGCTGAGAAGTTTAGCTCCTCCAAGACTTTTTGAGTGTGCTCGCCGAGTACGGGTGGTGGAGCAGAAATTTTTGCCGGTGTTTTGGATAGTTTGGCAACCGGCCCCACCAGTGGGACGGGACTATCCCCTATGCGCCTCACTTCCTGGACCATGTGGCGGGACACCGCTTGTGGATGGTTCAGCGCTGTCGGGATATCATTAATCGGTCCTACAGGGATGCCTTGTTCTTCCAACATGGCAATCCACGCGGCGGTGGGCTGTGAGCGGAAAACCGCCTGCAATAACGGAATCAACTCCCGGCGGTGTGAGACGCGTCCGGGATTGGTCTGGAAGCGTTCGTCGGCCCACAGGTCCGGCCTGTTTGCCGCGTTGCACAGAATTTGATATTGTCGGTCATTGCCAACGCCGAGCGCCAAATATCCATCTGCTGTTTGAAATACTTCGTAGGGAACGATGTTGGGGTGCGCATTGCCGTAACGCTCGGGAGGTTTTTCGGAGACGAGATAATTTTGTCCCACGTTGGCCAGCCAGCCAAGTTGCGAATCAAAAAGGGAAACATCAATTAATTGACCTTCGCCTGTTTTTTCGCGGTGATGGAGCGCGGCCAGAATTGCGTGGCTGGCATACATGCCGGCAGTAATATCCACGATTGCCACACCCACTTTGTAAGGAGGCCCATCCACAGGCCCGGTGATGGACATCAATCCACCTTCCGCTTGAATAATGAAATCATAGCCTGGGAGCGATTGATTCGGGCCGTTCTGTCCATAACCGGTGATACTGCAATAAATGAGACCGGGATTTATTTTGGAAAGCGATTCGTAATCCAACCCGAACTTTGCCATACAGCCGACTTTGAAATTTTCCACAAGTACATCAGTTTTTTCCGAGAGGCGGCGCGCGATGGCCTGACCTTTAGGGTTTTTTAGATTAAGTGTGAGACTGCGTTTGTTGCGATTGACACTCAAGTAGTATGCGCTTTCGCCATCCAGCCAGGGAGGTCCCCACTGACGTGTGTCGTCACCATTGAGGCTTTCGATCTTGATGACCTCCGCGCCGAAATCTGCGAGCAACATGGTGCAATATGGCCCCGCTAACACCCTGGAAAAATCAAGAACGCGAATGCCTGAAAGCGCAGAGTTGGACATGCTAATCCTTTTGATTTTCAGACTCGAACGGATTTCCTGCCAAAAATTATCTGACAGGCTGTTGCAGCTCTCCATGCCTTGTTTCTAATAGCCAGAAAAACTTTTAGGTTCTTTCTAAGAATGCCAGGCCTTCTCATCGTAGGCGGGAAGTTCGCATCGCAATAGACTATCGGTGCGGTAGCCGAGCGCATAACCGGTCTGCATCAATTGATGGATTTCACTGGTGCCTTCGTAAATGACTGTGCCGCGGGTGTTGCGCAGATAGAGTTCCACATTGTGTTCGTCGCTGTAGTCGTATGCACCATGGATTTGAATAGCTTCGTTGGCGGCATCGAAGGAAGCATCCGCGGCAAACCATTTGAGCAGGGAGGTTTCCTTCGTGTTGCAGGTGTCCTGATTCTTCATCCAGTCGACTTGAGCACCATCAAGCGCCCATCTCGACTGCGCCACGTAGTGGAAGAAGCAATCCCATGGTTCAACGAGGGACTACTTCATTTCTCGCAGCGACATGTCCATTTTTTCTGGGCGATTATGACGCATTGCATTTGCAATGCCATGAGATAAATCATCGGAACGCTTTTCAAGCTCAACAATGATATTCTGATGATCTTCATTGTCACGATTTTGGCTAAGTTTGAAATTCGCATCCAGCCGCGTGACTTTGATCTGAAATCCGACCGTTCTCTTCATTAGGCTCATTACAAAATCCTGCGGCAATGTCTCCAGTCGGTATTCGGAATGTGGGTTACTGCCCGTCTCTTGTTTCGCGACCAGACGTTGTAACATGGCTTGGTATTCGTCATAGTCGCTGACGATACGCGGATTACCATACGCATGCACACTTATATAATTCCACGTCGGCACATTGACATGGTTGTACCAGGTGGGAGAAATATAGGTATGTGCGCCTTGAAAAATGACCAGCACTTCGGGATTCTTTTCAAAGGATTTCCAGAGTGGGTTGGCTTCGGACATATGCCCGTTTATATAAATAGCCCCATCATCGTCTGTAATGACTTCCATCAAGAAATGGCCGGCGATTGACCTTTCTCCATCATATGCAACCAAAGTAGCAAATTCATTCTGACACATAAATGCCACGATCTTTTGTCGGTCTTCTTCACGATAATGTTTTGGGGTGTACATATTTGACTCCTCTGCAAAAAGGGCAGCCAACTCCCCTCAAAACGGCAAAAGTTTATAGAATGGGCATATGTTCAGAAAAAACACTAAAACACCAGCAACCCGCACTGATCAGTGCCGCAAGCGAACTGCCCGAAAAACAACGCACCCGACTTGTGAATTCATGGGCAGACACATTCTATCATGAATTATTTTTACCACATTGACGAAGCAGTTTTTGCGTTCTTACAGGAGTGGCCTCGCGTCCGAATGTGCCGGTGAATGCGCTGGTCGGATCGGAAACCATGAAAGCCAGAGGTTCGCAACCGAATCACTCATAATGTGACAGAGGTCTGCCTCACACGGTATATATCCAATATATGGGTATAAATTCAGGCCTAAATTAGACTGGGTTTGTCTAAATTCCTAATGAAATCATAACAGACGGAGTGTCGTTATCCGCCCGTTTGCCTTTAACCATGTAGTTTGTAGTAAAAAGTTTGTACGGTTATACTTAAGTTGTGAAAAGCAAACCAGAACCCATTGATTTTCAAGCTCTAAAGTCGGAAACACGACTTCTTGCAGACCGACAATTTGCTTTTTCAAAAGAAAGAATATATCGTTCAACCAGGCGGTGTCGGGATCTATCTCACGGAGCTACAACCGGCTTGATCTCCTCCCAGGTTCTGCCTCTGTCAACTGTTTGAACGAGCGATTTGACTAGCGTTGCTAGCTACTGCCCAGCCGGTGTTGAGGTCTAGGAAGGTGGACTGTCCATCCCAGTTAATCAGCGCCCGTTTGGGAGAAGCCTCAGATGTGATCCGTAGTCGTGTGCAGGCTGCGCGTGATCGTTAGGCTACCCGATTCACGAATCTAGATTCCCGAAAAACCAAGACGATTTCACCGAATGTTGTAGCAAATGCTGACATGCGCGTCGCGGAGATCTGCCAGTTCTGCAAGCTGGATGAATCAGGCAAGAGCTTGATCCGTGCTGCGATGGGACAAATGAATTTATCGGCGCGCGGATATCATCGCGTGCTCAAGCTTGCGCGCACCATCGCGGACCTGGCAGGGAGCGAGGAGATCCAGTCCGCGCATCTGGCAGAGGCGTTGCAATACAGGCCAAGGATAATGATGTAATGCAGGTGTGTCGGGATTTCATATAGAAGCTTATGTGAAGACCTGATCAAATCCATGGAACATGGTTCTCTACTTGTATAAGAATAAAATCCCTTTGCACTTATTTTTAGGTGACGATTGTCATTGCGTGGGGGGCATAAAAACAGTAAAATAAATTGTGTAATAATGCACAATATTGCTATTGCTCTCTAAGAGCCTTCAATGGTTTTTATCTATTTTATTAATGGATTGTGCTTTGGGGGATTGGGGCTGGCTGCTTATTTGCAACTTCGCCAGAGTGGGGATTTTGCGCTCAAGAAACAGCTTCCATGCCTGGCCGCTTTTGGATTCGTCAACGGTATCACCAGTTGGATCGACATGTTCCTGGTAGGTGGGAGTGTCGAAGAGTATTTACAGATTTTGAAAATCCTGCGGATGATCGTCCAGCCTCTCAGCGGTCTGCTGCTTTTGATATTTGGTTGGCGCATCCTGAAAGACCTTACGCCGCTTCCAGCCTGGACAATATTCATTCCCGGCATTTTGATCGTTCCGATCTCGTATGTCATTACCTATGCGGCTACAACCTTTATCACACCGTCGCCTATCGAGATCCCAATCGACATTTGGTCAAGATACCTGCTTTATCTTCCGGGCAGTATTCTGGCCGGCATCGGTTTTCTGCGTCAGGCAAGTGCCCAGCGAAAATTGGGTCTGCCGGACGTCGCTGGCCTGATGCTTGGGACCGGCCTGGCATTTTTGTTTGAAGCCTTCGTGGTGGGTTTGATCGTTCCGGCGGCGCCTTTTGGCCCTGCCTCTTATTACAACTATGATCGCGTAATCAATAATGCCTTTACCGGGGAGCAGGCTGGCACGTTGTCATCCTACGGGTTAATGACCCCCTGGTTGGATTACCAACGCGTCCTGGAAGTAACCGGCCTGCCAATTCAGTTTTGGAGATTGCTCTCTGCTTTTACCGTAACGTTTTTCATGGTACGAGGTCTCGGCGTATTTGAGGCGCTTCGGAAACGGCAACTCAAAGCCTTGGAGATTGAACGTGACCGGGCCCAAAAAGCCACGATTGACGCTCAGATTGCAGCGCGGCAGATC
>JAKBYW010000158.1:0-5442 GCA_021840275.1 Chloroflexota bacterium
AGAAAAGGATTTCTGCATGTATCAGGAGGCGGTTATGGTTCCAATTGGCGACTGGGCAAAAGACCGCCTTTCAAATTTAAGTGAAACGGACAAGCGAAGAGACGAATCGAAAGCAGGAAGTGGTTTCGGAAAAAACGTTTCAAACTGGGTTGGAAGGGATTTAGTTTACCCATCCAATGTATTGTATATGGCAACGGAAACAGGAAACAAAAATCACAGCGCAGTCTTTCCCCTTGATCTACCAAAATGGTTTATCAAACTATTCACTAAAACAGGCGATGTTGTTCTTGACCCTTTTATAGGTTCAGGCACAACGGCTTTAGCAGCCATTCAATTGGGACGACACTTTGTAGGAATTGACCTTAATCCTGAATATATTAATTTGTCAAACGAGAGAATTTCCGAAACGCAATTAAGATTGCCAACTATAGCCGAGAAAAAAGCAAAATATGTCATCTCGAAAAAGGGAAAGGCGGGCAAAAAATGAATGCTTTGAACTTGAACGATGTGAAGCAGTACGTTAACGAAAACATTGTTGATTTTCACCAAAGAAGACTAAAATCTTTGGATGACCTGCAACTCGAAAAACTGCTAACAAAAAATCCTTACTTGTTCAGGGCGAAAAATCTAGGAACTGCCGAGACTCTCATTACAGATTTGCTTAATGCCTTTTTATCTTCTTCAGAGGAAAAATTATTCGGCGACTTTCTGGAAGGTCTCGCGGTATTTGTTGCTGAAAGAACCTGTGGAGGTCATAAATCCACTGCACAGGGTGTGGATTTAGAGTTTTTCAAAAAAGATACTCATTATGTTGTTTCAATAAAATCCGGTCCGAGTTGGGGAAATAGTTCCCAACAAGACAAACTTGAGCAGGACTTAAAAACAGCAGTCGCTCGATTGAAACAATCAAAACGAAGTTTGAACGTACAGTCTGTTTTAGGAATTTGCTACGGAAAAACAACAACCACGTTTTTGCGCGGCTACGTGAAAATTGTTGGACAGAACTTCTGGCACTTTATCAGCGAAAATCCTGATCTCTACACCGATATTGTTGAACCCATTGGTTATCGAGCAAAAGAACATAACAATGATTTTGCAAATGAACGGGATGGTATCATCAATAAACTTTCAAGAGAATTCTTCGACCAATTCTGCGACTCCAAAACAGGTTACATTGATTGGGTCAAACTCGTCGAATTCAACAGCGGTAACTACGATCCCACTAAACCATTTCCTAATTCTTGATTTGTAATTCCAAATCTCAACGGAGCGCAAGTGAAATTCAACAAAATCTGTGTCCTCGGCTTGGGTTATATCGGCCTGCCAACCGCTTCCACATTTGCCACGCATGGCGTCAAAGTCCTCGGCGTGGATATAAATAAAAGCATCGTTGAAACTTTGCAACGCGGCGAAATCCACATCCATGAACCGGGACTGCGCGACACCGTCAAGGCCGCGCTGGCTTCAGGCAACTTCAATGTTTCAACCAAGCCCGAAGAGGCTGATGCCTTTCTTATCGCCGTGCCTACACCTTTCCTCGAAAACCAATTCGGCGAATACAACGGACAGAAATATAAACTGGCTGACATGCGCGCCGTGACCTCCGCTGCCGAAGCCATCGTCCCATTTTTGCGGAAGGGAAATCTGGTCGTGCTCGAATCGACCTCGCCCCCGCGCACAACTCTCGAACTCGTTGCCCCAATCCTCGCTCGTTCCGGACTTGAAGCCGGACGCGACTTCCATTTGGCTTATTCACCCGAACGCGTTCTGCCCGGACAGATTCTGCGTGAGCTGATCGAGAATGCGCGTGTCATCGGCGGTGTGACTCCTGAATCGGCTCAGGCTGGCGCAGATTTATATTCCATCTTCGTCAAAGGCGAGATCGTCAAAACCGATGCGACCACTGCTGAGATGGTCAAGCTGATGGAAAACACTTATCGCGATGTTAACATCGCCATTGCCAACGAGTTCGCACATCTCGCCGATAAATTCGGCGTGGACGTGTGGAAAGCTATCAGCATCGCCAACCGCCACCCGCGCGTAAAAATTCTCAGCCCCGGCCCTGGCGTTGGCGGGCATTGCATCAGCGTAGACCCGTGGTTCTTCGTCGAGACCGCGCCGGAATTGACTCGGCTTATCTACAACTCGCGCCAGGTCAATGATGCGCAACCGCATTTCGTTGTCGAATTGGTCAAACGCGCTTTGGGCGAGCTCAAAGGGAAAAAGGTTGCCGCGCTCGGCCTCGCCTACAAACCAAACGTTGATGATCTGCGTGAAAGCCCGGCCACCAAAGTTGTGCATCTGCTTCAAGAAGAAGGCGCACAAGTCAAAGCATGGGAACCGTTCAAGCCGGGGGCGAATATACCCGGTATTGACATGGCAAAGAATCTTGAGGATGCGCTCAAAGACGCGGAGTTGATCCTGCTGCTCGTGCGGCACACAGATTTCATTTCACTGAGTCCGCTCAAAGTCCGTGAAATGACGCGGGCGCGCATCGTGGTGGATACGGTTAATGTTTGGCGTCCTGACGAATGGATGATGTCTGATTTCTCTATTACAAGATTGGGAGTTGGAAAGTGAAAGTTCTGTCAGTTTTTGGAACACGCCCCGAGGCCGTCAAGATGGCTCCGGTCGTGCGGCAATTGAGTCAGACGCCGGGGATTGAAGCGCGCGTCTGCGTCACGGCGCAACACCGTCAGATGCTCGATCAGGTCCTGGGATTATTCCAAATCAAGCCGGATTATGATTTGGATCTAATGCGCGAGAATCAATCCTTACCCGAATTGAGCGCTGCAATTTTTACCGGCCTTGACCCGGTGCTGACCGATTTCAAACCTGATTGGGTTTTGGTTCAGGGCGATACGACCACCGTTGCCATCACCGCCCTGCTTTCATATTATCACCGCATCCGCGTCGGGCACGTTGAAGCCGGGTTGCGGACTCACGACAAATGGCAGCCTTTCCCCGAAGAGATCAACCGCCGCGTGGCGGGCGTGGCCGCAGACTTGCACTTCGCGCCGACGGATTGGGCGCGGCAAAATTTGTTGCGTGAAGGTATTGACGATAAGATCATTGCCATGACAGGCAATCCGGTGATCGACGCGTTGCAGTTTGTTTCAAAGCAATCTGAGCCGGAGGAAATTACAGGATTGCTTGGGAAATTGGAAATCGGGAATCGGAAATCGGAAAGGAAGTTAATTCTGGTAACCGCCCACCGCCGTGAAAATTTCGGCCAATCTTTCGAAGATATCTGCCATGCACTTAAAGAGTTGGCTTCACGCGGCGATGTGGAGATCGTTTACCCCGTACATCTCAACCCTAACGTGCAGGAACCCGTCAATCGGATCTTGAAAAACGTGGAGCACATCACACTTTTGCCGCCGCTGGATTATCTGCCGCTTGTACATTTGATGAAACACACCACGTTGATCCTGACCGACTCTGGCGGCATCCAGGAAGAGGCCCCAGCGTTCGGCAAACCGGTTCTGGTTTTACGTGAAGTCACGGAACGCCCGGAGGGAGTCCAGGCGGGGACATTGAAGCTCGTCGGAACAGATACCCGCCGCATCGTCGAGGCAGCAACGCGGCTTTTGGAGGATGAGTCCGCTTACGCGGAAATGTCAAAAGCGTCCAATCCATTTGGCGACGGACACGCCGCGCAAAAGATCGTGCAGGCTCTTTTGGACTTCCAGATTTGAAAAATTCATTCGCCACATTTGGCAAGTGTGCCGCAAGGCATCGGCGCACGGACAAGAATCTGCGCTTCGCACCGGCTCCAGGCGGACACCTCAACCCAAATATTTCTCTCAACTCCGGCAATGACTCGTGCCCCGCGTCCAGCACGACATAATATCAGCCCAGCTGCACCCAACAGCCAAAGCCCATAATGGCTGGACTTCGACCTGCAACGCCGGCATCAGTCTGCCGTGCTAACTCGCGCACTGCCAATACAATGGCTTTGGTCAATTGAGTTCGTTGTCTTCCTGTGCTATCTGGGTTGACGACTCGGCTCATAAAGTTCCATTTTGTTTTTAGGAATATAGAACGCCGCATTATATCGCACGATTTTCCACGTAAGCGAATAATTAACATTCCACCCCCTTCATTGACGCACCCCCTCCCGTGCTTTATAATTTCGCCGCATTCCACCCGTACCTGCGGGTACTGGGCGCAGGCAGACCGGGGACGTGCTGGAATTGGCAGACAGGCATGACTTAGGATCATGTGCCGCAAGGCGTGAGGGTTCGACCCCCTCCGTCCCCACTATCTTAGATACCCTAAAAGTCTTGAGAACTTCCAGGGTTGCATGGAGAATAAACTTGAAATTCGAAAAGACCGTACAAGAAGATCACCAGGCAAGAGTCGTCGTCGAGGTGGAGCCCGATCGCCTCGAGGCAGCCAAACGCCGCGCCGCGCGTAAGATTTCCGAGCAGGGCAAGATCCCTGGCTTTCGGCCTGGCAAGGCTCCTTATGAGGTGATCCGCCGTCACTACAGCGATGCCGCCATTTACGAACGCGCCGTCGAACTGCTGGTGGACGAAACCTATCCTCTCATGCTGAAAGAGGCCGACATCAAACCAGCCACGGCCGGTTCGCTGGAAAATGTCGAAGGCACCGAAACTCCAAAGTTCACCTTCCTCGTTCCGCTTCAGCCTGAAGTGGAACTGGGCGATTATGGCAAAATCCGTCAGGCGTATGAGTTCGAGACGCCCGGTGAAGAAAAATTGGAACAGGCCATCGACGAGTTACAGCAGATGTACAGCACCACTGAAACCGTCGAGCGCGAAGCCCAGGAAGGCGACTACATTCTCGCTGACCTAAAATCGGAAAAAGAATCTCTGACGCGTTCCGGATTTGCAACCATGATCCGCAAGGATGACCGCGACACGGAATTCCCCTTCCCCGGCTTTGCGCGTCAACTTCTGGGACTGAAAGCGGGTGAGGCCAAAACGATCAGCCACGAATTCCCGAAAGATTTCTCGGACGAGACCTTTGCAGGCGAAACGGTTGAAATGGAAGTCACCGTCAAGACCGTGCGCAGCGTGACTTTGCCTGAGTTGAACGATGACTTTGCCAAAACAGTCGGACAATACGAATCGTTCGACGCACTCAAGGAAGTTTTGAAGAAAGATGTCGAAGAACGCGCCCGCGCCGATTATGACGATGAGTATTTCGCCAGACTGATCGATACGATCAAGGAAGGCGCGACCATCAAGTACGCGGCGCATACACTCAATCACGAAGCCGAGCATGTTGTAGACGATCTGCGCCAGCGATTGTCTCAGCAGGGTCTTGACCTTGAGACGTATTACAAAATGCGCAACACTGATGCCGCCAAATTCTTTGAAGAAGAAGCCAAATCAGTCGCGAAGAAGCGTCTTGAGCGATCGCTCGTCATGGATGAAATCTCGCGCCAGCAAAACATCGAAGTTGATAATGAAG
>JAKBYW010000159.1:0-5440 GCA_021840275.1 Chloroflexota bacterium
AAATGATATTGGCTTGACGCGTTTGTATCTGGTTGGGAATAAAGTGAGGAACGACGAAGAAGCAAAGTTTCTCGAATCAGAAATTCCAAACTTACCTTTGCTTGGTTATCTGCCCGCTGACTTGAAAGTGCAGGAGGCGGACAGACTCGGAATACCTGTGTATGATCATGTGCCAGTTTTACGGCAGGCGGCGGAAAAGATGGCAGTTGTATTAGCGAGGCCGCAATGAGCATCGGTTATTTTCTTGACAAAGAACATCAGCCTTCAGAGAAGCAAATTGAAACAGCGCTAGGCTCGAACTGCCGCTTGTGGAAAACGTTGATCGAATTTATTGCTGAAAATTATCAAATCCCGCCAGAGATTAATTTTGGCGGCAACAAGTACGGTTGGAATTTATGGTATCGCAAGAGCGGAAAATCGCTGGTTTCTATTTTCCCTCAACAAAATTATTTTGTTGCTCAGGTTGTCCTCGGCAAAGATCAGGTTGAAGAGGCTCTTAAACTGAAATTGGGCAAAAAAGTCGGCAGGCTGGTGAAGGAAACGCCCCAACTCCATGATGGCAAGTGGCTCTTTATCCCAGTGGCCTCACAAGAAGAGGTTGACGATGTTGAGAAGTTATTGCTTCTCAAGCGCTCACCGATCAAAAAGAAAGTTTAGTGGTTTGATGGAGGAAATATGACAATCACAATCGCCCTCGCGGGCAAAGATGGATCTGGCAAGCGCAAAAGCGGGTAAAATAATAGGTACGAGGTGTATCATGGCTGAATTAGTATCTCAAATGACAAAAGAAGAACTTCGTTTGATGATTGACGAAGCGCTTGAGCAAAAGCTTATCGAACTCTTTGGCGACCCTGATGAAAGTCTTGAATTGAGCGACGATCTGAAAAAACAGCTGCTACAGCAGAGAGTGGCTGTCGAGAAAGGTGAGCGGGGCAAGCTGTTCACAGATGTGGTCAGGGAATTGGGGCTTTGACATGTACACTCTGCGGATATTGGAATCTGCGGCGCGCGATTTGGCAAATCTTGATAAGCCGGTGGCGCGCCGTATTGTTTTACGTTTGAATTGGATGGTTGAAAATTTTGACGGTATCCGCCATATTCCATTATCTGGTGAATTGTCTGAGTTTTACAAGTTTCGCGTTGGGGATCATCGGATTTTATATCAAATCCTTGATAATGAAAAAATCATCCTGATACATGCGGTTGGTCATCGCCGCGATGTTTATCGAGGTCGAAAATGACAATCACAATCGCCCTCGCAGGCAAAGGCGGTGTGGGCAAGACCACTGTCGCCGCGATGATTATTAAGTATCTGGCGCAGAATCAATCGGGAAGCATACTCGCCATTGATGCCGATCCTTCGTCCAACCTGAACATGGTGCTCGGCCTTGATCTCGAATGGACGGTCGGCGACATCCGCGAAGACATGCTCGAACAAGTCAAGTCATCGCTGACGAATGGCGGCGCGGCCATGGGAACCATGCCCGGTGGAACCAACAAGCGCGATTATCTCGATTACCATATTCATTCCGCCTTAGCCGAAGGCAATCGCTTTGACTTGATCGCCATGGGCCGCGGCGAGGGACAGGGCTGTTACTGCGCGGTCAATCACAACCTGCGCGAAGTGATTGACTCGATGAGCAAGCATTATGCCTACGTCGTCATTGATAACGAAGCGGGCATGGAACACCTCAGCCGCCGCACGACGCGCGATGTGCAGCATCTGTTCATCATCAGCGACCCGACCCAGCGCGGCCTCGTCGCCGCGCAGCGCATCGCCGATATGCGCAAGGAACTGGACATCAATATCGAGAATGCTTATTTGATTATCAACCGCGTCAATGGCGACTTGCCTGCGCCGCTCAAAACCGAGATCGAAAAAACGGATGCGCCTGTGCTGGGCATTATTCCGGCCAACGACGATTTGTCTGCTTTCGAGTTTTCCGGCAAACCCCTGGTTGAGTTGGGCGACGACTCTCCCGTTTATCAATCAGTTGAAAAAATAATGCGGCAGATTCTCAAATGAATTAGCCGCGCTTCAAAATATTCCCCTTGGATATAAAATCAGGCGAAGTCGTTCTTCACGATAATACCGAAAAAGCATGGCTGCATTTCAAAAATCCGCACGCGATCATCACAACAAATCAGTTGGACGATGTAATGGGGGCGCTGCAAAAAATGGAAGAGTTGGCGGCGCAAAACAATTGGTATGCGGCGGGCTTTCTAAGTTACGAATCTGCGCCTGCGTTCGATCCTGTATTGAAAGTAAAACCGTCTTCAGGTTTCCCCTTGATTTGGTTCGGTCTTTACGATGAACCTGAAAAAATCACTCTGCCTGCTCCAACTCAACCTGCACCGCACCTAAACTGGACGCCATCTGTTACGCGCGCTGAATACAACTCGGCGATCGCGGCGGTAAAAGATCACATCGCGCACGGCAATACCTATCAGGTGAACTACACCATGCGGCTGCGTACATCCTTGACACAAGATGTCTGGCCGCTTTTTCTGGCGATGGTGCATGCGCAAGGCGCGGGCTACTCGGCTTATCTGAATATCGGTACGCACATTATCGCGTCCGCGTCTCCTGAATTGTTTTTCACTCAAGCAGGCGAGACTCTAACCTGCCGCCCGATGAAAGGTACTGTGAAGCGCGGACGGACAAACATGGAAGACGATCTACAGGCGCGCTGGCTTGAAGCATCCGAGAAGAACCGCGCCGAAAACGTGATGATCGTGGACATGGTCCGCAATGACCTGGGGCGCATTGCGAATATAGGCAGTGTGCGCGTGCCAAGACTATTTGCCACTGAGCGTTATCCCACACTCTGGCAGATGACATCCACTGTAACGGCAAACAGCAATGCACGGCTGCATGAGATCCTGGGCGCGCTCTTTCCGTGCGCCTCCATCACCGGCGCGCCAAAGGTCAGCACGATGAAAATCATCGCCGCGCTTGAAAATAGTCCGCGGAAAATATATACGGGTAGTATCGGCTTCGTCGCACCCGGACGGCGAGCGCAGTTCAACGTAGCGATCCGCACCTTATTACTGGAACACGCAAGCGGGCAATGCGAATATGGCGTAGGCGGCGGCATTGTATGGGATTCAACCAGCGCGGACGAATACGAAGAAGCCCTACTGAAAGCACGGGTATTATCCGCGCCGCGTTTTGATTTTCAATTACTTGAAACTCTACGCTGGACACCCGCTGAAGGTTTTAATTTATTGGAACAACACATCAACAGAATGGTAGAGTCGGCTTATTATTTTGGCTTTCAAGCGGACAAAGACTCAATCGAGTCATATTTACAAAACCTCAGCGCTTCTTTTTCAAGCGAACCTCAGCGGGTACGCTTGCTTTTGACAAAAGATTCTGTCCTATCAGGCGAAAGCGTTCCTCTGCCTGCCGCTTCAGAATCACCCGTCCGCTTGCGGCTCGCATCCATGCCGATCAACTCTGCCGACGTATTCCTGTTCCACAAAACGACGCGGCGCACAGTCTACGAGCAGGCGCGCGCATCCGCACCCGCCGACTGCGACGATGTGCTGCTCTTCAACGAACGCGGCGAATTGACCGAATCCACCATCGCTAATCTGGTCGTGAAATTAAACGGTGAACTGCTCACCCCGCCCATGGACTGCGGCCTGCTCCCCGGCACGCTGCGCGAACATTTACTGAAAACGGGGAAGATCAAAGAAGCCATTATTACAAAAGCACAATTACAAGACTGCACGAAGATTTATTTGATCAACTCAGTCAAAGGCTGGCGCGAAGTAACATTACTGCCTTGAAAATAAAAGACCGCGCGTTTGGAGTGCAAAAGTTCTACTTTTGCGTTGCGGAAGCAGAACTTCCAGACTCCTGAAGCAACTTATGCAAGAGAACTATTTATTGTACGTGATCGTGATGCTTGAATTGCCATCCCCTATCAATCAAATGAATTAGCCGCCCTTCAGAACATTCCCTGTTTCTGCCAATACTTCAAATACTCGATCCGCCACTTCAATGGATGTGGACCCCAGACCGCAGGCCGGTGCGATCAAACTGCGACTGGAAAATTCATCAGCTTTGATTATCACCCCGCGCGCCGCGGCTTTCTCGACAATCAGCCTGATCCCGTTTCGCAAACGTTCAGCCAGTCCAAGCGCAGTCTCGTTAAATATCTGCTCGTTGTTTGGGATAATCCCCCAGCAAATGTTTCCGCCGCGGTCAAGATACTCTCTCAATTCAGCGGGATAGAGTGCCAGGTTCTCAATGTAGCCATACGCGTCCAGATTCAAGATGTCAACTTGCGTGGAAAGCAGCAGACCCCAGTCCGTGTTTGCGCAGCAATGGACTCCAGCCAGTGCGCCTTCACTGTGAATAGCCGCAAAGACTTCATCGAGCATTGCGATGGCCTGCTCGCGGCTCAGACTGATGAAGGCAGACCCGAACGATGCCATGTAAGGCTCGTCGGCGAAGATAATCACGTTCGGTCTCACTGACTTCAATTGTTGAATCTGCCAGCGTGCATTCATCGCCATATTTTTTACGATCACGTCTGCCAGCAACTCGTTATAGAGACTGGCGCGCAAGTCCTGATCCGTGACCGTCAACCCGAAGGAGATGGGACCGGTAACCTGTCCCTTTACCCAACTGCCTGTTGTTTTGCCGAGGGTCTCCAGCATCGCGAAGAATCCCTCGGCGTAGTCTCTGCACAATGCAAACGAATCTACATCATCCGCCAGGTAAGCAGAGTAGAAAGTCTCCAGCGCGGGCGTCAAATCACGGCGTGTGTTCAGGATGATCTTTTCTTTCCCTGAATCCACTTCCACTGCGGGCAGAGAGGACGAATACTGAACATACATACTCTCGCGAAAAGAGCGGCGCGGGTGTTGAGTCCAGGCCGGGATATCGAGCGCGCCAGCCAAACGCTCCGCGAGACGCGCCGCCGAGGAATGTGGAACCGATCCAACGTGAGTTGTCAGGAAATTGAATTCAGCCATGATGGTGAAGTCAGTATAGAGCAAGAATACGGCACAGGCAATTGACGAAGATCATAAATTGGTAATGGATACATCATATTTCCCAGCCCCACCCATGCAGATGCAATCTTAGATCGCATCATCCACAATGCCTACCGCCTTAACTTGACCGGAGATTCCTCAGGAGTTTTGAAACGGGTTCACTGAGTTGTGAACAATGATGTTTCCTCTAAAACAGAAAAGATTGATCGGAGATTTATTAGTGTGTAAAACTACTGCCTATGGCAGTGAGTACCGAGGAAGGGTTCTACCGTGAAAAGTAATTGAAGTAGGCTTTCCGAACATCCTTGATTTGCACGTGTAATCCAATATCGAGGTTCATAATGAGTAAACAAAGCCCTTGTCATTCATCATTGTGAATATGGCGAACAGCATGTTGAGCCTATTGGTAATTCTCAAAGGTGAATATTGG
>JAKBYW010000160.1:0-5440 GCA_021840275.1 Chloroflexota bacterium
CGTTTGGCGGACACACCAACAACGAGACGGGCAAACCCGTTCGACGCGCCTGCCACGCTGCAGACCGCACAGGTCACATGATTCTCCAAACGCTGTACCAACAGTGCCTGAAGAACAAAGTCAATTTCTTCGATGAATGTCAAGTGCTTGACTTTTTGACCGTCAACGGCAAAGCCGCGGGCGTCGTTGCTGTTGAATTGGCAACAGGCGAACTGCACACGTTCCACGCCAAGGCTGTAATCTTTGCCACCGGAGGACATGGCCGCATCTTTGAAGTGACCTCGAACGCGTACGCATACACCGGCGATGGCGCGGCGGTCCTTCTGCGCCGCGGCCTGCCGCTCGAAGACATGGAATTTTTCCAATTCCACCCGACAGGCATTTACAAACTCGGCATTCTCATCACCGAGGGCGTGCGCGGCGAGGGCGGAGTGCTGATCAACGGCAAAGGCGAACGCTTCATGCCGAAGTACGCACCCACGATCAAAGACCTGGCTTCGCGCGATGTGGTCAGCCGCGCCATCTACACCGAGATCCGCGAAGGCCGCGGCGTCAACGGACAAAATTATGTCTATCTCGATGTGCGGCCTGAGTCGGTCGTCAAGTACGCGGCGATGGACGGGCGCACGAATCCTGATGGCTCGCCGTACATCATCACTGCCGAGCAACTACTCAAGAAACTTCCCGATATCATAGACTTCAACCGCGTCTATCTCGGCATCGACCCGATGACCCAGATGATGCCGATCCAGCCGACGGCGCATTACACGATGGGCGGCATCCCGACGGACAAATTTGGCGAAGTTGTGATTGATGACAAGAACACAGTCTTTCCAGGACTTTATGCGGCTGGTGAATGCGCCTGTGTTTCGGTGCATGGCGGTAACCGCCTGGGGTGTAATTCCCTGCTCGACCTGGTCGTTTTCGGCAAGCACGCGGGACTCAAAGCCGCGCAGTACGCGAACCAGGCTGGGTTTGAGAAACTGCCTGATGACGCGGAAGCCGGTGCGAGGTCCCAGTTTGAAGCGCTCAGGAACGGGTCCGGCAAAGAGAACGCCTTCGATATCGCCAACGAAATGAAGAAGGTCATGTTCGATCAGGTCGGTATCTATCGAAATGAAAAAGATATGAAGGCCGCCATTGAAAAAGTCCGCGAGTTGAAGAAACGCTTCAAACACGTACGCGTGACCGATACTGGCAAGGTCTTCAACACGGAATTGCTCAACGCCTGGGAGTTGGAAAACATGCTGGAGGTAGCTGAAGTGATCGGGGAATGTGCCTTGAATCGGAAAGAGTCGCGCGGCGGACATTCACGCGAAGACTATCCCGAACGCGATGACCAGAACTGGCTGAAGCATACGTTGGTCTGGAAGAAAGATGGCAAAGTCAGCATTGACTACAAGCCGGTCGTCATCACGAAACACCAACCCAAGAAACGTGTTTATTAGTAGAGGCCAAGATGGAAGTCACACTTAAAATCTTTCGCTACAATCCCGAAGTGGACAAGAAATGGCATTACGAGACTTATGAACTCGAGGCCCCGGAAACCGACCGCATCCTTGACCTGCTCGAATTGGTAAAGGGCCACAACGACGGCACGCTTTCATTCCGTCGTTCGTGCGCACATGGCGTATGCGGCTCGGATGCCATGCGCATCAATGGACGCAACATGCTGGCGTGCAAAACGCTGGTGCGCGATGTTGGCGATAAGATCACAGTTGAGCCTTTGCTGGGCCTGAAAGTCATCAAGGATTTGATCGTGGATATGGAACCATTTTTCGACAACTACAAGAAGGTGCTCCCATACTTCATCAACGAAAGCCCGCTTCCCGCGGACGGAAAAGAACGCCTCCAATCGCCCGAACAGCGGGCCCGCTTCGACGAAACCACGAAGTGCATCCTGTGCGCGGCCTGCACCACGTCCTGCCCGTCGTTCTGGGCCAGCGACGATTATCTCGGCCCGGCCGCGCTGGTCACGGCGCACCGCTTCATCTTCGACAGCCGCGATAAAGCCGCCGCTGAGCGCATGCACATCATCAGCGAAACGAGCGGACTTGCCCGCTGTCACACCGCCTTCAACTGCACGATGGCTTGTCCGCGTGAGATCCACATCACGAAGGCCATCGGTGAATTGAAGATGGCAACGATCACTGGGAAAGTTGAGTAACCAGTAGAAAGAAAGGAGTATGGCCAGCTATGTCCAAAATAGCCCTTAGCGTCATTTGTGGCATCGTCTTCGGTGTGGTTTCTGCTGCCACAATGATACCCCTCAAACTCGAAGACAAGAAAACCGCGATGGCAGGAGCGTTTACTAATCGCTTCGCTATCGGTTTTGTGATTGGCGCAACAACCCTACCTTTGCCAATGTGGGGAAGTGGATTACTGATTGGATTGCTTCTTAGTTTGCCTGACGCAATAATTACCAAAGCGTGGATTCCGATTATGGTGCTGGGCGCAATCGGCGGCGTTGTTTGCGGCATTGTTATTGGAGTGTTCGGCGTCTGAAGAGGAATGAGCGTGACCACGAACTTTACACTGGATAGCCACTTTGCTGATAAAGAGGCTGTTGTGCGCGACATTCAGATCACACGCGCCATCGGCAAGTTGAAGATGGCGACAATCACGGGCAAGTTGGATTAAGGCGTAATCAGTTTCCTGTAGTCAGTAAACAGTAATCAGGCAGGCCGCGTCCATGTGACGCGGCTTGATTTGTTTGGGCGTATAATTGCAACATGGCAATACTCTCAACCACTGAAACCATACCCTTACGCCCGGACTCCCAGGGAGTAATTCGAATTGGCAAAACACGCGTGACGCTTGACAGCATCGTTGCAGCCTTTACAGAGGGCGCTACAGCTGAAGAAATCGCCCAGCAGTATCCGTCTGTTCCACTTGCCGATGTTTACTACGTCATTGGCTATTATCTGCGAAGACAAAAGGAAGTGGACGAATATCTCAGCAAGTGGCAAAATCAAGCCAGCGAAACAAGAAAATATAACGAGGCGCGTCTGAATCCCGCAGGGATACGGAAACGTTTATTGGCGCGGCGGGCAACTAAATAACTCGAATAACATGTTGCTTTTAGTGGCGGACGAAAACTTCAACAACGACATCGTGCGAGCCTTGTTGCGCCGCAAGCCGAATCTCGATGTTGTTCGCATACAGGACGTGGGTTTATCTGGCGCAGATGATCCGGCCGTTCTTGAATGGGCCGCCAGAGAGAACCGCGTTTTGCTTACTCATGATGTAACCACCATCACGAAATTTGCATACGAACGGGTTGAAGCGGGCAAACGTATGTCTGGTGTAATCGAGGTGAGCCGATCTGTTCCGCTCGGCGCGGCCATTGACGATATTCTCCTGCTTGCCAAAATCAGCAATGACCGTGAATGGGAAGGTCATTTATCTACCGTTGCGGTAGAAGATAGCAGGCCGCGTTACACAGACACGGCCTGTTGATTTAAGGAAGAAATTGCCTATAATATAGCAAGTCGGTGTTTTTTTTTATCTACGGTGGCGTAATATCCTAATTGATATAGGAAGTTTTACGGCGAGCCAAACCGCCTATAAGCCGAAAGACAACTGGGATCAACCAACTTGGCTAATTGGAACGGGAATTAATGAAATGAAAGATTATCGTAGACAAAACAGTAAGAAACGGGTTTTGCAGTGTTGCTCTGTCATATCCCTGCTGGGAGTCTTCACGGTGATCATCGTTTACCTCCTGTTGGCTCCCTTGATGCCAGGTCTGTTGGCTGGATTATTTGCGACACCAATACCTCCGCCTACAAGCGGCCCGGCGGCCTACATCCTCAAGGAAGGAGACCTGCCAGATGGAGCCAAGTTGTTACAGTATCAGGAGGTACCCCATCCCCAATGTACGGACTATGCTGTTTCATTCACAATGCCTGACGGTCTCCAGGTATACAGCAAGATTTGTTGTTCGACGACGCCCCCGGGCAGGCTGGCAGATCTTTCGCAACAATGGCCAGATACAGTTCGTGTCGATGCGCCGACCGTGGGGCAAGAATCGATGGCTTTTCATGGGCCAGTGATCGGCAGACCATCAGTGACGGTCATATTCAATCAGGGTCAATGCGGAGGCATGATACAGGTTATTGGCAGTGACGATACTGCAGCCACTGACCTTGCCATAAATTTTGCACGAACTGTGGCTGCGCGAGTCCCCCTTGCCGCTTTTCCTACGTTATCGGCTACAGAACAGTCCGAGTGCTACAAGACCATAGAGTTCTCAGTTTCCAACAGTGAGTTTGGTCCGCTGGCAACCACGTATTCTACAAACGATGCTATTTTCCCGATGGTAAGTAATCCCGTTGATTGTGGTCCGGCCGCCGTCAAGCTGATTGATGGTGACGGCAAAACAGTGATGGAACAATCTTTCAACGTTGCCAGCGGAACTACGGGCTATGCAGACTACAACGCGGCCAGGAAACTCGCTGCGGGAGACTATAAAATGGAATTGTGGTATGGGGATATACTGTTGAAGACAATCCATCTGGCAGTGCATTGATGTCGGCTACGTAGTCATCTGGCAGTTACCATGAATTGACTTTCACCAGTAAGCAGATGAGGATTTTCAGGACACACCGCGCGCATTGACACTTCAACAAGCTCAGCGCATGCAGCGGGGATTGCGTTGCGCCCCGCTAAACCAGGTTTATACTACGTTCAGGCAGTGCCCCGTTTGACGGTGAATCCACACTCTGTCCCACCGCCGCTATCCCCAAAGTACGGGGACGAGACGTAAACCGTAATGACAGAGTGATAGAAACCCTCAACCGCTTCTGCTCTCGGGTGCACATTTTTCAGAACGAAGGATATAGATTGACCAGATACGTTGAGATGGCAGTCCCCCCAGGCGCAAAAATCCCGACTATTGGGAATTATGGGTCATTGCTACTTCCACAAGAGGTCGAAGATGACCATTTCTGGATAAATGAGATCGGGTGTGTTGCCTCGAAGGACGAACATGCACTGTGTGTGGTTCAAATCGACGACAAGCACTTTAGTCTTTTCCCCGGCCCTGAGTTCTCACCGCGACTCTATCGCGGACAGACGGTTTTCTACAACAGATGCGTTCCTTCATTGTTTAGGCAGCCGATCACGCAGATAGGGTACTTAACGGCCCTGCTTAAGAAATACGAATTCTACAAGTTGATGGCCGGGCACCCCATAATCAGGTACCTGCAGGAGTGGCGTATTGACGGAAAGCACTTCAAGATTGACATGGAAGGGCTATCTGCACACTACGAATTCGCAACCCCGATGATTGACGTCAGCAGATCGAAGGACATTGCGATGTTTTTTGCGCTATGCAAGAAGAATGAGAGGAGCAATCGGTATGAGCCTCTCACGGATGAAAGCCGGAAAGCAGTTTTGTACACTGTTAATCTAAAAGCCCTGCTGGAGCAGAGCAACT
>JAKBYW010000161.1:0-5410 GCA_021840275.1 Chloroflexota bacterium
CTAATTGCTTCAATGGAACCATCTTTCAACGTGTCGGCCACCGCGATGATGCCCTGTACTTTTCCATCCACCGCGACCAGCATGGCAGTCTTGGCTTCAGATTGCAGACGTTCGACTTCAGATTCTAGTCCGTTCATCGAATATCCGCGTGCATTCATCATGCGGACGTTTCCAACTGCAACGCTTCGTTCCTCGACCTCAGCCTGTACACCGTGACCAGGCTCCGCCTTAAAACCAGCCGCTTCCGCTAAACTCAATCCGCGCGTCGTCGCCTCAGCCCAAATGGCTTCACCGAGCGGATGCTCACTCCCCATTTCAACCGATGCAGCTAGTCGAAGCAAATCTTCCGCTTTCCACTTTCCACTCACCACAACATCCGTCACTGCGGGTTGACCCTTCGTGATCGTTCCGGTTTTATCGAGCACCACCACTGAAACATTTCCAGCTCGTTCAAGCGCTTCACTATTCTTGAACAAAACACCGTTCTCTGCGCCTTTACCCGTTCCGACCATAACGGCCGTCGGCGTTGCCAATCCCATCGCACACGGACAGGCGATCACCAACACCGCGACCATATTGATCAAGGCGCGTGTAAATTGACCATCAATATGCGGCGCAAGAAAATACCAGCCAGCAAATGTCAACAGCGCAATGGCGATCACCGCTGGAACAAAATACGCCGAGACCTGGTCCGCCAATTTTTGGATGGGCGCTTTGCTGCCCTGCGCGTCTTCCACCAATTTGACGATTTGCGCCAGCGCGGTCTCTTTACCAACCTTCGTAGCCTCAAATTTCAACAAGCCAAGTTTATTGAGAGTCGCGCCGATCACCCCGTCGCCGGGACCTTTTTCAACGGGCATCGATTCACCCGTCAGCATAGATTCGTCCACCGCGCTTCGGCCTTCGACGATCACGCCGTCCACGGGAATCTTTTCGCCGGGTTTAACGAGAACGATGTCGCCCACACGAACTTCGTCCACGGGTACTTCCGTTTCAAGTCCGGCGCGAACGACGCGCGCGGTCTTGGCGCGCAATCCCATCAATTTCTTGATTGCTTCGGATGTGCGTCCTTTTGCGCGCGCTTCCAAAAATTTTCCGAGCCGAATCAACGTGATGATGACCGCCGCGGTTTCAAAATAAACGTGGCCTGAGATGGCGCCGAACACGACGAAGATCGAATAGAAATAAGCGACCGACGAACCCATGGCGATCAACACATCCATGTTGGCCGAACCGTTGCGTAATGATTTATACGCGCCGACATAATATTGCCAGGCCACATAAAATTGCACCGGCGTTGCCAGCGCCCACATGAGGTACTTGATGGAATTGCCGGGGAACCATTCCATCGGCAGGATTTCAAGATCGTGCGCCATGGAAAGCAGGAACAGCGGCACCGTGAAAATCAAACCTGTGATCAACAAGAAACGTTGCGTATCAATTTCATGCTGACGCGCGACTGCTTCCGCATCTTCGGCGTCGCCGCCCAATTCCAACGCCTCGAACCCGGACTTTGAAACCGCCGCCCTTATCTCAGCCTGACTCACAACTGTCGGCACGTACTTGACGCGCGCCTTCTCAGTCGTGAATGTGACCTGGGCTTCAAGCACGCCATCGATTTTTTGCAAAGCCTTTTCGAGACGGCGCGCATCGTTATCGTCGGCGAGACGCTTGATGACAAGATCAGCCTCGCCAGTAGCAACGCCGTATCCGGCGCGTTCGACGCGGGCGATCAGGTCGGGCAAAGCCGACAGCGACGGATCAAACTGCACGGTGGCGCGCTCAGACGAAAGATTGACCACCGCGTTTTCCACGCCGTTGACTTTCTTCAAATTGCGCTCGACCGTGGCGACACAATTGGCGCAGGTCATGCCAGTGATCGGGAGAGTTAATTGCTTGGTATCAGTCATGCTAATTCCTTATGCACTACAAATACAGATTACGCACTGCGTGATATGTAATCCGTTTAAACCTAAATGGTGATCAGCCCGGCGGCGGGATAATTGATCTCAGCCAGCAGAGCTTTGATCTTATCTTCGCTGGCAGGCGCATCGAAAGTGATGACAACGTTCTTCGTGTCCAAATCTGCCTTCACAGATTGGACACCGGTCAACTCGCCCACTTCCGATTCAACGGTGTGAGTGCAATGTCCGCAGTGCATGGCGGGGACGGAATAAGTTACAGTGGTCATTTGAAACTCCTTTTATGAAATGGTCTCGCCAGACTTCCGAAGTCTTATACTTAGACTTTGTTGGCCTGCTCAAAAACATCGCTGATCTCTTTGAGCACGCGTTCACGCTCTTTAGGGTTTTCGCCGCGAATGGCCGTGATGACGCACGAATTCAGATGGTTCTCCAAAATCTGCGCGCTGACCTTGTTCAACGCCGCCTCCACCGCCTGGATCTGGCGGATCACGTCGATGCAATAGGCGTCTTCCTCCACCATGCGGATAATGCCGCGCATGTGGCCTTCGATAGTTTTCAAGCGGCGCAGAGTTGGGTCTGATTCCATGTCGTCTCTCTTTCTTTTTTTCTTACCCCCCCCCAGGGGGGATGGGCAGTCAAATAATACAACCTGACATGGCAAACGGTCAAGGACGATTGTCACATTTATCGTGTGCAAAATCTGCCCTTGAATTTTTCGTCACTTGGTGGTCAAAAAACAATTACCCGTGAGCCTTCCTAGCCTTTTGTCGCTTCCATTTCTAACAGGATTCATCCACAGATTACGCAGATTCCGCCGATCGAAAAAACAAATCTGCTCAATCGGCGAAATCTGCGGATAGATTTTTTGCTCTTTCCCGTAAAAGCGGTAGAGCCGCCTTTTTCCAAAACTTTATCAAAAACAACTGAATTGCCCCAAGAGTATAATTGGCGGCATGAATCAAAAAATTAATGCCGGACGAATTTTCATCAAAGGAACTGCCATCTTCCTGCTGGTGGAATTTATCTTTCTAAGCTTTCGCCCTGATTTAAGCCTGCTCAATATTTACGCTCCACTGGGAATAAAACGGACACGCTTCCCCACCAGCACGCACGCGCCTGAAGACGCCGCCTTGGATGTCGGCAATTTGGACGCCATGTTCGCATCGCACATCGTTTCCCAGCCGAAAGCAAATGGTGAATTCCGCGTTCTGCTGCTCGGAGATTCCGCCATGTGGGGCTTTTTGCTGCCGCCAGAACAAACGCTCTCCGGGCAGCTCAATGCGCTCAACCTGACCTGTGGAGACAAGAAAATACAGGTTTATAACCTGAGCTACCCACGCTCATCAGCCACAAAGGATTTGATGATCCTTGACAAAGCCATGAACTACCAGCCTGATCTAATCATCTGGCCGGTGACGCTCTACACGCTTATGCCAAAGACACGCGTCGACCACTGGCTGATCGGTCAAAACCTGGATGAACTTTACAGCCTCGATGCGCGCTTTCATTTTTTGCCCCGAAGTTTCCCGCCCGAATCATTTTCAGACAAAATCCTCGGCCCGCAACGGGCGCTCTTTCGCATATTGCGATATCAACTTTACAGCCTCGTCAACCTGGCGACCGGAGTCGACCAGATACAAACAACGTACGATAATGTCCCCACAGAATTACCCAGCGAATTGAAATTTGAAGGCATGAATCCACCGACCGTAACGCCTCAACAAATCTCGATCGATGAGGTTCAGGATTTTTATCTTCTTGCGAAGAACGTGCCTGTCATTCTGGTCAATGAACCGATCATGATCGCCAAAGGCGTGCCGAATAGCGACATCTACTACAACTATTATTATCCCCGCTGGGTCTATGACCAGTATCGTCAAATACTTGGCGCGGCTGCGGCGCAAAACGGCTGGAACTATCTCGACCTGTGGGATAAGTTCTCGTCCGATTATTACACCAATACGCCCCTGCATCTCAATCCCGAAGGCGAACGGCAGTTTGCCGCTATGTTGGCACCGTCAATCCAAAAAGTTTGCCCATGAAAAACACTTTATTGATATTGTCCGCGCTCTTATTTGCATCGGCCTGCGGCCCCACAACGCCCAACCCCAACCAACAGATCCAAATGTGGTGCAACAAACCGTCGCGGCCATTCCAACCTACACGCCCTACCCGCCTCCGTATATTCCGTCCATGCCCACGCTGTTCGGCCTGAAAGGCCTTTTCTGTGAATACCAGTTCTGTATCGGCTATCTCGCCGACATGGCCTTCTTTGATGTCAAGGCTTAACGCAATCCTTCAGCACCGAACACGGTCTCACAGGGGTTGATGGCCGCCTATAACGGCGACCTGTTCATTTAAAAATCGTTTGACATGACGAGTCGGGTACGTTCGATCCGTAATTTATACTGAGCTTGATCATGGACGATAGAATAGATACACGCAACGGCGGTGCTGAATATCATTTAGCAATTCATGAAAACCTGCCAGGCCATGATTGTTCAAAATGCGTGGGTGACGCGGGCAGGATTTGAAAGCCCGCGCCTGGATTTACGCTGTGCTGGACGGGCTCCTGCATGATTTGGATATGTTGTGTTACGCGGCCAGAGGTGTTAATGATCGAGTATCAGTCAGCGGCGCACCTCCAGGCTAATCTCAACTTTGCTATAATCACCCCATGCGGCAATATTTCAAAAAACAAATCGCCATTCCCCAGGATCACGGCTCGTGGGTTTTCATTTTTGCTCCGTTGGTAGTCGGCATCTTTGCAGGCAGGAGTTTTGGGCCAGCGACGATCAGTCTGTGCACGGCGGCCATGATAGCCTTCCTGCTGCGCCAGCCGATGACCGCCGCGATCAAATCCTACTCTGGCCGGCGTCCGCGCACGGACCTGCCCGCGGCTCGCTTCTGGATCATCGTCTACGGCGTGATCGCATTGCTGGCCTTGGCTGAGTTGTTCGTGCTTCATGATGGATACATCGCTTATTTGGCGATCCCCGGCCTGCCGGTCTTTGCGTGGCATTTGTGGCTGGTCAGTCGACGCGCAGAAAGAAGGCAGGCGGGCGTTGAGATCGTTGCAACCGGCGTGTTGTCGCTGGCTGCGCCCGCCGCTTACTGGGTCGGCATTGGCCATTATGATGCGCTCGGTTGGTGGCTGTGGGTGCTGACGTGGATGCAATCGGCCGCGTCCATCGTTTATGCTTATTTGCGGCTGGAGCAACGCGAGTGGAAGTCCATGCCAAACCGTTACGACCGTTTCCGCTCCGGACTGCGGGCTTTCACATACGCCTCCTTCAATTTCTTTTTAGTCGCCGCTCTCAGCATTGGCACTGGCATTCTGCCGTATCTGCTCAGCCTGCCATTCATGCTCCAGTGGCTGGAAACGCTGTGGGGAATTGACCATCCTGCCATTGGGTGGAAGCCAGTCAGGATCGGCACGCGTCAGTTAATCGCTAGTGTGTTGTGGATGGTTTTGTTTATTGTTT
>JAKBYW010000162.1:0-5375 GCA_021840275.1 Chloroflexota bacterium
TTTCGCGCTTATGCTGCTTGAAAAGCAAATGCCCCATGATGTTAGCTTGCTCAACGTGAATGTGCCTTCGGATGCCACACCGCAAACCACATGGCAGGTTTCGCGCCTGGCGCGTCAACGATATTATGATGCAGTGGCGCCAAAACGCTCTTCCTGGAGCGAAGTTGGTTCAGTCGGTTATAAAGAAGCCGCGATTTTGGATGGGGAAGCCGGGGACAGTGATATAGCCATCTTGCGGACACAACGTCTTGTATCTGTCACACCCGTCAGCCTGGACATGACGTCCCGGGTGGATTTAGGGGAACTGGAAAAACGGTTGAGAGAATAAAGCCAATTGGTCTGAATCAAAAACGGGTCCCGAAAGACCCGTTCTTATGTCTAGATGTGCGGATTAACTTTTGCAACCAGCTTGTCTTTCGGCTGGTAGCCGGTCACCCGTTCCTTGATCTCGCCGGCTTTGAAGAGCATCAGCGTTGGAATTCCAAGCACGCCATATTGCATCAGGACGCCGGGGTTTGCATCGGCATCGAGTTTGACGACTTTGACCTTGCCGTCCCATTCCTGCGCCAACTGTTTGACGATCGGATCGATCATTTTACAGGGCTGGCACCATGTGGCGGTGAAATCCACCAGGACCGGCTTATCTGCATTCAGGACTTCGGTTTGAAAATCAGATTCGGTTACATATTGAACTTCTGCCATTTTGCCTCCGTGCGTCTTGATGCGATGATATTTACGGATATTACGTTGACGGCTCTACTTTGCCATGATAGAATGCAGTCCGTTTTACCGTCCAAGGATGGGCGCGTAGCTCAATGGCAGAGCAGTGGCCTTTTAAGCCATTGGTTGAGAGTTCGAATCTCTCCGCGCTCACAATTTTATCAGCCGCCGACAAGGCGGCTTTTTGTTTGAGAGCCCCCGAAAGGGGATGGTATTCGAATCTCTCCGCGCTCACAATCGTATCAGCCGCCCACAGGCGGCTTTTGATTTAATACGCCGTGAGAGGATAATATTCAAATCTGCCCTGCCCACTATTTCTACCAATGATCGTTGATGGTTTTTAATTTTTCAATTTACCGGATTGTCGGCTTCAATCATCTCTAAGAATTGGCGGACGATCGCCGGGTCAAAATGTTTGCCGGTCTGTTCACGAATATATGCAACTATTTTTTGTTTGGACCAGGCCGACCGATAGGGTCGGTCTGAACTCAGAGCATCATACACATCCACTATGCTAAACAAACGCGCGCCAAGCGGTATTTGCGTCTCTTTCAGGCCATTTGGATATCCCGAGCCATCCCATTTCTCATGATGGTAATGTGGAATATCCAGAGCCGAGCCGAGATATGAAATCGGCGACAGTAATTCATAGGCATAACGCGGATGTTGTCGAATGATCTGCCATTCTTCAGCAGTAAGCGGCCCAGGCTTCAACAGGATATTATCAGGAATGCCCATTTTGCCGATATCATGCAAAATGGCGCCACGTTGAATATTCACAAGTTCATCTTGACTTAATCCCAGCCGACGCGCTAATCTAAGAGTCAGATCAGTAACGCGCATGGTGTGGCCTTCTGTATCGCGATCTCTCAGATCGAGCGCCCGCGACCAGCCTTCGATGGTCGTGTTGTAAGCCAGGGTTAAGTCGAAATTGGCGCGTTGCAGCTCCTTGAGCAATATTGCATTTTCAACGGCAATAGCAGCCTGGCCCGCCAATGTTTCCATGAACTCAAGCCAGTCTGCATCGGGGGTAAGCGGCATGCGATGGAGAATCTCCAGCACACCGAGAACATGTCCCTTTGCAACAAGAGGCAGGCCGTAATAAGAGCAAAATCCCTCGCTGGCGAAACTCGGAGAACCAAGGAAACCCGTCTTGCCATGTTTCAAGTTTGGGACATTGATCACTTTCCGTTTCAGAACCGCCATCCCTGCATATCCTTCTCCGATGGACAGGCGTGTGCGCTGCAGGGCGTCTGTGTGAAATCCGATGCCGTTCGCAAATTCAAGGAAATGGGTTTGCGAATTTAATAACAAAATATCCGCCGCATCCACATTCAGTTGAGCGATGACCTGATTCAACACCACCGAAAGCGCCAGATTGAGATCATGGCTGGACGAAATCGCAAGGTCAATGGAGCGGAGAGCGGCTAGGCGCTTGAGTTGACGCCGATTTTTTTCTTCAGCATTTTTATGGTTGGTAATATCCCGAATAATCACGATCACGTTGGCCTGTGCCAGGGGAACAAGCCGCGCTTCAAACCAATGCTCTGCATCGATAAGTTTTAGGGAATATTCGAGCGGCAAAGCCTCCCCATTGGTTCCCAGCCGCTCAAGAGCGCTGGAAATATTTTGCGCCACATCAGACGGTAAAACACTCTGCAAACGTTTTCCAATGAAAGTCTCAGATGCAGCATCAAGGAAGGCTGATGAATTACCGGCCTGATAATCCAAAATCGTTCCATCACGATTTACAATGAAAAGCAGGTCGGAAAATGTCTGAAAAATCGCGTTTAATTGAGTTAATGCACTGGGCAGGTTTTCTAATGACATGTCTACCATGGTCGTTGTTGATGGGGAACGCGGGACACGGCGACTCCCTAATCACCGCGTCCCCTTTCCACCGCGTTGCTCTGGTAAATACAATGCAAATCGCAGTCGCGTCGTTGAACACGAGTCCGTAAAGTGGAAATTCACGTTCCGAGTGTTTGAACGACCTGTTTTGCAAGATCAGTCAATGAATTTGCATTGATGGAGACTAAAAGAAGTGTTTCATCCCGACTTAGAGAGAAGTCTCTTCCCAAATAACCTCGCTGGAGGGCCGTTTCTGGATCGCTAAGCAGCATCTCTCGAAAACCCTGGCTGACCACCGCGGCCGCGAATACACTGCTCAATCCAGAGCGAGATCCCCTCAAATCAGTTTTGAAAGATAAGTTTGTTGCGAACGTTTCAGATGTAATCAAGATGAACCCTTTCTTTTGGCGGCATTTTAGCCTTAACGGATGGATGTGCCAGAAGCCAGAATATGCCCAAACTAACCAGAATATCTCCTAAACTGAAAGCCACTGTATAAGGGATCCAGTCTGGTAGAAGAAACCGATCGGCCAGGAACTCAAAATGTGTATTCTGCGAAAGCAGAAGAATATCCTTCTGCCCAATGCGGCTGCCCACGCTCATCAGCCCCAAGACATCCTTGCCGATCAGTCGACTCGCAGTTTGCGGACTGATGGGCATCCAGCCGCCGTTGGCTACCATCACGCTCAAATTGAGCACCAAGCCAGCCAGCAGGATCGGCATCCCTGGCAAGTGACGATTTCGCCAGGCGAAAGCTGCAAAGAGAATCAGCGAAATCAATAGGGCTATTGAACCTAGCCAATCAGGCAGTAGATGTCGAGTGGCGGGCAAATATGCCACTACGATCTGCGGGATAAATGCGGCGAATGCCAGCCAGATAGACTGTAAGGCAGGTGCCTGATAAGGTCGATGTTGCCAACCGGCCCATCCCAAGCCGGCCAACAGCCCGGAAATAAGGGCTACTAGTAGAAGGATCACTATTAACGGATACCGCCGCCGCCATCTAATGGAGCGCCAATCCCTAACACGAGCATTGCCAAAGCGAGAATGGCCAAAACCAATTGAACATGCTGACGATTAACCTTACTAGCGAGCATAGAAAAGCGAGCAAAAGTGTTTTTCATGGGAAAATTATCCTTTCGGGTTGGTATTGATGTTTGAAGGATACACCCTGTCAGGCTTCAAAACAGGCTTCAAAAGATTAGAAAAAACAGCCCAAATAGGCTGTTTTTTCGGAAGAGTAAAGGGCATCAAGAGATTAGATAGTGATAAAGCTTTTGGGTTTCCTCCGATGGAGGCAAATCAAACATCTTCTGTATAATCTGTTCACAAGTCTCAAAGGAATGGATGACGGATGCGCGGTCGCCCATGCGGTGGTAAATCTGCATCATGAGGCGGTACGCGGCTTCAAAGGTCTTATCGTATTCCAGAGCGCGTTGACAGGCGTTAAGCGCATTTGGCAATTGTGACTCTCTTACATAAAGCTCTGCCAGAGTCAGCGAAGCAGAGAGAAATATCTGACTCAAACGCTCACGTTCCGGCCAAACCCAGGTAGCATCAATATCTTCAAGATAATGCCCATGCACTAATTCGATTGCTTTCTGATAAAAACTAATTTGCTCAATTGGTGTCAATGCAGATTTGGCCTTTGCGATGTAAGACTCAAAGGCTTCAACGTCATATTCATGATCTGCCGCGGCATTAAATTGATAGTGATTATCTTCAAATAATATCGCATCCAGTCCCACGGCACGTCGCAGGCGATAGATCTCATTTTTGAAACGCAAGTTGAGCTTTGCGGGTTCATCGGTTTCGGGCCAAAGCGCTTCTCCAATCTTTTCCTTGGTTGCGGGCCGTTCCATGGTCAAAAAGTAAAAGAATAATTCTCTCACCGATTGGGTTTGCCAATCGCTCATCGTTAATAATTTGCCATTCATCCACACTTGCCCCTGTCCGAAAGCACGAATTACCAGGTGGGCAGTAGGGATCTCTATTGTTCGAGCTAAACGTCTTAATTGGCGGCGAATGCGAGGCAACTGACTCTCCAAGCGGTCCACTTTTTCAAACAAGCCACGCAGTAATGATCTGGCTTCGCGATCATCGCGTAGATCTTCCAGCCATTCCTTGGCCTGTCTTGCGGCGACCACCGTAAAATGTTTAATTTGGCTGGTTTCCTGCAAGACTGTCTTCATTTCTTCCCGTGCAGTAACCTGATCTCTGTTTTGCGATTGTGCGGCTGCCAACCATAAATGGCCCCAAACGCTTTCCATTTCTCGCCCGTCTTCAATGAAACAATGTTTAGCTTCCGTCAGTTCTGCAACTGCCTGCATGTGCTTGGCTTGTTGCAACAAAAGGCGCCCGCGCATCAGCCGATAGAGGCCATACTCGTAATTAGAATTACTTGTTTTGATAAGAGCTTCAAGCTGTTCTAGAATATACTGTGCATTAGAAGTTTCTTTTTTCAAGAGAGCAAGGTTAGCATCTGCGAGAGACAGATAGTTCAACAGAAAATGTTCGCCAAGCTGCTGAACGAGGTCGGTTACTCGATAATAATTTTGTTTTGCGATATCAAAGTCTTCCACGTCAGTATACAAATCGCCTAAACTGATTGAAATCAAAGCCTCCATATGCTTGTTTCCGCTCTGCTGCGCACAAATTAATCCTTCTTCAAAGGCTTGTGCGGCCTGTTCGTATTCTCCTAATTGATGGTATAAAAAGCCTAAATTATTGAGCAAACTTGCCTGTGATGTAAGGTTTCCCTTTTGCCTCCAAATTTCAAGGGCTTTTTTATAGGAAACCTTGGC
>JAKBYW010000163.1:0-5343 GCA_021840275.1 Chloroflexota bacterium
TGATTACATCATCTCGGCCTAGAACACCGAGAATCTGATCGCCTGCCATAACGGGCAACTGGTTGACACCGTCCCGATCCATTTCCCCGAGAGCATCCACCAGCTCCGCCTCAGGCCGTATCCATTTCATTTTTGCAACCGGTATCATCACCTGGGAGGCAGTTGTAGTTAACCAATCAGAAGATGGAATGGCTTTGACATTATGCAATGTTAGCAAGCCAGCAACCCGCCCATCCTGTTTGACCACCAAACTGCGCTGGCCGTTCCCCAGGATGTGCTCATGGATTAGTTGCTGCAGAGTGGCATTGGGCAAAATCGCGGTGTAGTCGCGGCGCATTGCATCCGCCACATGATGACCACCCAACAAGTCATGGATCGTTTGCTGGTGGATCTGTGAAGATGCGGCGCTTTCCAGGAACCAACCGATAAAGGCAATCCATAAGCCGTTGCCGAAATTGCCGCTGAACATCTGCCACACTCCCAGGCCGATAAATAGATATGCTATAAATCGACCCAAATCTGCGGCGATAAGGGTAGCCCGGCGCAAACTATGTGTGGTTCCCCAGATAATGGCCCTAAAAACTCGGCCGCCATCCAACGGAAACCCCGGAATCAAGTTGAAAAGTCCCAACGTGCCGTTGATATATGCCAGATATTCTGCAAGCGCCAACAATGGAGCAAACCTGCTGACTACAGGTTGCAGCAGGCTAAATAAAATAGCCAAAGCAAAACTCGTAATCGGGCCTGCAATGGCGATCCAGAATTCGGCGATGGGGCTGGGTGGTTCGGCTCCGATCTGGGCAACGCCACCAAAGACAAAGAGCGTGATACTGCGCACTGGCACTTTGTGGCGTAATGCCACCACCGAATGTCCCAACTCATGCAGCAGTACACTGCCAAACATTAGGATGACCGTCACCGCGCCCACGATCCAATATTGTGTCACGGACCAGTTCTTGAATTCTGCAGGAAAATAACTGGTGGCTAATGACCAGGTAAGCAATGCAAAAATCAAGAACCAGGAATAATCCAGTCCAATTGGGATTCCGAGAATGCGTCCCAGGGAAATTGAGCTTCGATTCATGTTTGATCCTTCCTTTCACATAATTAGACAACATGTAATTCGATTACCTGACGAAAATGAAAGCCGTAGATCGCGAATGTGATCGCCAGCGGGAACAGACGCGGACGCCGGAACAGAGTCCAAAAAAAGAGTCGCCAGTAATGGACGCGCTCTACGCCGCGGATTCCGAGTTGGTAAATGGACCGTCCCAGGGCCAGGATATATTGCGGCTCCAATTGGACTCTGATTTTGGGCGGCCGGTACTCGCGCAGAAATGTCAAAACGCGCTCGTAATAGAGGTGGGGCGCATAAATTTGTTCAAGGATTTTGCGGTAGCCTTCCCGCAGTGGTTCCAAACCCATCCTGGGGATGATGTTGGTCGAGCCATCCACGTTATCGCCTGAAAATTCCTTTACCAGGCGGCCTTCTTTTTGCATGCGCTCATACAGGCGCGTTCCTAAAGGAGCTTGCAGTAACCCGACCATGGCCGTCACAATGCCGCTCTTTTGAATGAAGTCAATCTGCTGTTGGAAGATCGAGGGGGAATCATTGTCGAACCCGACGATGAAACCGCCCTGTACCTGGAGACCTGCGCGCTGGAGTTGTTTGACGCTCTCCACCAGATCGCGGCCCTTGTTTTGGTTCTTACTGCATTCGGCCAGGCTGTCTTCATTGGGTGTTTCGATCCCGACAAATACTGTGTCGAACCCGGCTTCTACCATAAGCCTGAGCAGTTCTGGATCATCGGCCAGGTTGATGGATGCTTCTGTGCTGAACGGCATACCGGTTTTACCCTTACGCCATTCAATTAAGGCTGGCAGCACCTCCGACTTGATCTGCTTCTTGTTGCCGATAAAGTTATCGTCCACGAAGAAGATGCTCTTGCGCCAGCCAAACGCGTAGAGGCTATCCAACTCGGCAATGATCTGCGCGGTGGTCTTGGTGCGCGGGCGATGACCCAATAACATTGTCACATTGCAGAAGTCACAATTGAACGGACAGCCGCGCGAGAACTGAATACTGATCGTATCGTAATGTTTGAGATCTGCCAGCTGCCAAAGTGGGACGGGGGTTTGGTGGATATCGGGGAATTCCGCAGACGTGTAAACGCGTCCAGCTCGACCCTGTTCCAGGTCCCGTAAGAACGGCATTAGCGTCTCCTCAGCCTCGTTCAAGACAAAATGGTCCACGTCCGGAAATTGCTCATGTTCCATCGTGAAGAGCGGGCCGCCTGCCACTACTTTCACACCGGCTGTCTTACAGCGACGGATGACTGCGCGCGCTGATTCGCGTTGCACGATCATGGCGCTCACGAAGACATAATCGGCCCATGCCAGATTATCATCTGTGAGACTGGTCACGTTGAGATCAACGAGCCGTTTTTCCCACATGGAAGGAAGCATGGCCGCGACGGTCAACAGCCCCAGCGGAGGCGCGCCAGCCTTTTTGTGAATAAACTTGAGCGCGTGTTTGAAACTCCAAAAAGTGTCGGGGAACTCGGGATAAACCAACAATATCCTTAAGGGTATCTCCTTCATTCATGCTCCTTCAGAAAATCGCTTAAGATTTTCTTCCACTTATCAGACGTAATAGGATAACAAATATTACCGCTCCAACAAACGCAACCAGGATGGACTGCAGGTTGATGCCTGACATCGCATCGCCCATATGGAAGAAATAGGACGCAATCCAGCCTCCTAACAATCCGCCAATCACGCCGACGATGATGTCACCGATACATCCGTAACCGCCCCCTTTTACAACCAATCCGGCCAACCAGCCCGCGATCAAGCCAACGATAATCCAGGAAAGTATTCCCATTCAAATCCCCGTTTCTTTTTATGATGTTTTTTAGTGTGCTCATGCGAGGGAACTTTGTTTTCGCATGTACATAATCTTCCAATTGGTCATCTGCCTGCGATGACTGAATCAGCTACTAATGAACTCGCCAGAGTCATACTTTCTTTTGATTTTGAAAACTGGCAAAGTCTGCCGTACACAAATACGATTGGATAGGCCAGCAAGGCAAGCAAATCCATGGCAATAAAAAACACTTTCAGTTTTATCCTCTTTTCTTCCAACCCATACTTGAAAACAGTAAATACCATTTCGTCATTCGGGTACCTACTTTACCTTTCCGCTTTTCTTATCAGATCCGGTAAGCGGGTCTCCGTCAATGTTTCCGTCACTGGCAGCCATAGGTGATCGTGCTGGTGCTTGCTCGCCAGTCCTTGTTGAAGGCTTCGACAGAATAACTGAGTGTCCTTCCCGTGGAAACAAAGCTGACATCAATATATGATGTGGAATTTGGTGCCAGAGTCGCGATTACCTGTTGATCCCGATAGACTCTATAGCCTTCTTCGTTATTGGAGCGATCAGTCCAGCCAAGGTGCATTGTCATGTTGCCGCCACCAACAACAAATACACAGGTGTAATTGTAAGCTGACCAGACCGGCGTGTTAGGCGGGAAAGGTGTGGATATTGGCGAGGCAATCACCGTCGGAGTATATATTGGGGTGATGATAATTGTTTGGGCCTGGGTGGGATTAACCTGCAATGTCATCGTTGCATCAGTTGTTTGGGTTGGCGAACCAGGTCTGCCCGGAAGGCTACAGGCTGAAAGAACAGCCACAAGCGAAAGAGCTATCGATAGAAGTCTGGTTGAGTTTGCCTTTGCCATATCCATATCCTACAACAAATACTCCTTGACCGCATCCCTCGGCCGGGGAATATTCATCTCCGCCAGTTGGGGGAGGCAGTGTCAAAAGCGCAATACAAGCCAATAGGGATCGACCAGCATAGCCAGTATCCCCCAGACTGATCCAAGCACCATACCTGCGACAACATCTCTTGGATAGTGCGCGCCAACGTAGATTCGTGTGAAACCGACCAGAGCCGCAACTGCATACAGGGCGATGGATTCTCCCAACCCCAACTGGAAACGGTGGATGAGCAGAGTCGTCAGGAAAAATGTTTGGGTTGTATGCCCGCTGGGAAAGGAATCGCCTTTTTCCTGCCAGCCGATGACGCGTGCCTTGTCAAGTGTAAGAAATGGACGGTCCCGATCGGATAACGCCTTGATCGTTTCGACCAGGAACCAAAGCGTGAGCGTGCCAAAAATGATTTCGACGGCTAGGCCGCGGTAGTTCAGCAGGAAAAACACGAAGGCTGCGATAAATGCAGTCAGCATATTGCCAAGCTGTGTGGCGAGCCACATGAAGCGATCCAGCCATCTCGGATAGCCCCGCACGTTAAGGAGCATAAAAACCCGGGTGTCCAGGCGCTGACCGGCCGACCAAATCAGGGACAATGTCACCAGTGCAAAAAGGAAAAGTAAGACGACCAGTCCTCGTTGGGCATTCAATGCTGTCCATAGCGACGCTCGAGCCCCACCCGGCAGCCAGATGAAAAACGATACCAGACCTAGTAAAAGGATTGCCAGGAAAACAGGTCTTCGTCTATTAGCTGACCAAAAAGATGCCTCATGTGCCTGTGGCGATAAGGGCGTCTGTTCAGAATCGCTAGCCATTGACTATCAATTCAGATGATGCCAGCTGTCCAGTGAGCGCTGAGCCGGCCATAACTGTCAGGGCGTGTGGATGGATATGAACAGATAATGAACCCTCGCCCAGCAGTAGACCATCGGCAAGCACAGGCATATGCGGAATCGAATGGATCTTCACGTGTTTGACACGGTAGTGCTTGATACCGATATCATTAACAAGTCCAATTTGAGATAGCATGGCATATGAAATCATATTCAGTTTGCTCATATCCGAAAAAGTGAATACGTCCAAATGGCCGTCCCTGAAGGACACATTCGGGGAAATCTGGAAGTGCGGTCCGAAAAAAGGCATATTCGTGATCAACATCATATGCGCTGTCGTAACGAGGTGTTTGTGCCCGTCCAGGATCATACGCAACCGCGAGGGTGTCGCAGAGATAAGTGTTGATAACAATCCCCCAATCTGCGCCAGATCGCCGTGCTGGAGGTCATCCGCCATGGGATATAAATCAGAAAGGAGTCCCAACGCTGTAGCTTCCAGAAACTAATGGTGGGAATGTCCAAAGTGGACTCGGCCTACATCAATCTTCAATCTTCTTCCATTGCGCAAAAGGGCGACAGAACTTGCGATATCGCCCGTGATCCCCAGGTTAAAAGCGACATTATTTCGTGTGCCGGTAGGGATAATTCCGAGGATTGCATCCCTTCCAACCAGGGCTCCTACGACACTGTCGATCGTGCCATCGCCGCCCGCCACGACAATCAGTTTGATGCC
>JAKBYW010000164.1:0-5324 GCA_021840275.1 Chloroflexota bacterium
GTCGGCAAGAGTCAGATTTGGAAGGGCATGCTTGGCGGATTGATCGGTGGCGCTCTCGGCGGTGTCTTGCTTGAGGCCGCTCATAACTGGTTAAAAGATCCTCTTACGGGAAAAGCCGCTGGCCTGGTTTTGCTGGGTGCCTCCGTTGGCGCGTTCATCTCGTTGATCGTTGTATTGCTTTCGCGCGCCTGGCTGGAAGTCACTTCGGGAAAACTCAAAGGCACCGAGTTTATTCTCGATAAGTTCATGCACGCGGGCGGGCCGGCAATTGCCATCGGCAGTTCGCCATTGAAGTCGGAGATCGTTCTGCCTGATCCGGATATCGCTCCTCAACATGCCATGCTGACCGGAAATGGAAAGCAGTTTAGTGTTAAAGATATGAGCCTCTCGGGAACGTTTATTAATAACAAGAAAATTGAGCGAGTCCAACTTGCCAACGGACAAAAAATCCGGATGGGCAATACTGAGATGGTTTATCACGAAAAGAGGTAACCATGCGTAAAATTACTCGCATCATTCTGACCCTTGGCCTGCTGCTCTTGCTAACGAGTTTATCCACCCGGGGAGCGTTTGCCCAAACCCCGGTTCCTGCCACTCCTCAGATACGTATTACGCAGGTTGATAATTCCAAGTTCCCTCAGGTGACTGTTTATGTTTCTGTGACAGACGCCTCAGGCACACCCGTTGGAGTTGATCCGAGCACCATCCAGATCTCTGAGAATGGTCAGACTATGAAGACCGTCAGCGCCGCCAGTGGTACGGGACAGGCAAAGGGTCCGGGCCGGTTGACGACACTGCTTGTAATCGATGTATCCGGGAGTATGGCGACTGCCAATAAATTAACTGCTGCTAAAACAGCGGCCAAGGCCTATGTGGACCAGATGCGGCCAGGCGACCAGGCTGGAGTCGTGGCGTTCGATACTAAGGTCAATGTTGCGCAGGCAATTACATCCGACCATCAGGCATTAACAAAGGCAATTGATTCCCTTCAACCAGGCAGTGATACCGCCATGTTCGATGCGTTGATCCATGCCGAGCAATTGCTGGCCAATGTAAGCGGCCGAAAAGCTATTGTTGCCTTGACTGACGGTATGGATAATCGAAGTAAAAATAACGAAGATGCGGTTATCCAGGCTATTGGTCCCAGTGGGCTGACTATTTCCACGATCGGCCTCGGAAACCCTCAAGATGTCGGGAACCTCAAAGGCATCGATGAGACTGCTCTGAAATCTCTGGCCCAACACGCGGGTGGCATCTACAGTTTTGCTCCCGACCCATCACAGCTTGCGTCCGTTTATCAACAATATGGAAGCGCATTACAAAGCGAATATGTTTTAACTTATACTTCACCCTTTACCTTGCGCGATGGCGTCAACCGTGGTCTGACGGTTTCGCTTAACGGTGGCGCCGCGACCGCCGCATCACAATATAATCCTGGTGGCGTGTTGCCGGAAGTTGCGAGCCAATCCTGGCCGCTATTTGGCGGAATATTGTTTGGACTGCTGGTTTTGCTGGCTATACCTATGCTTGTGGGAAAAGGTATGCAAGTGATCGGAGTAGGGCGCAAAAAGGGCCGTGTAAAGCTAAGCGGTCAACCGGCAGGAGCGCAAGCAAAAAGCCGTGTGAAAATAAAATGAATAAGAGCCCGTTTTCAAAAGAAAACGGGCTTTGTGTTCATGGCAAATTTGTGGGGAGATTGCTACATCATCTCTACTTTGCGGATGACCATTACAACCTTGCCTTTGATCTCCAACTGCTCATCTTTTTTGATCAGGATGGGCTTCATAGTTGGATTGGCAGGTTGGAGACGGAAGCCATCTTTTTCCTTATAGAAATACTTGAGGGTTGTCTCGTTTTTGTCCGACAACCAGATGGCGACCATATCGCCATTTTTTGCATCCTGTGCCGGCTTCAGTATGACAATGTCGCCATCATTGACCATGGCGTCTATCATTGAATTGCCCTGCACTTGAAGTGCGAATAACTCTTTTCCCTTTTCGCGGGCTGGCATCAGTGAGGACGCAATTTCGACCGAGTCTTCAGCGTCAAAGGTGGAAAAGTCTGAAGAAGGGATGAGGATGGGTTCACCGGCTTGAATGCGCCCAAGAACAGGCACTCGGAACATTTCGCCGATTGGGGATTGTCCTGTGATGCGTAAGCCACGCGATATCTTTCGGTCCCGCTCGATGTGGCCGGACTTTTCCAGTTGATCAAGATAATAATTAACAACCGAAGTGGAAGAAATCCCGCAATTTTCCCCAATCTCGCGAATTGACGGGGGATGTTTATGCTCACGCTGATACTCTTGGATAAAATCCAAGATCTTCTGGTGGCGCTCACCCAGACCTTTGCTTTTTCGAACCATCATCATTCAAGCCTCCTGAGCTAGTGGTTCTGTAATTCAGAACCATAAATCGCTCATTTGTGCTAACATGATAACATGAACAATTGTTCTGTGTCAAGGCGTTTCCGAAATAATTTTTTAAGATCTTTGATGGGTGCGCCTGAAATTGGTACCCTGGGTCAGGGTGATTCGTTATCACTAGTTCTTACCATCCGGGATGAAGTTGCGCTGGAAAATATTCTAGTGGTAGTCGATACGGTTTTTGGGAAGTGAGCAGGAATTAATTGTTAAACCCAGGTTTGCCGCCGCATCCAGATAAGCATGGTAAGAGGTGTGATGGTTGTGATTGCAAGCATCACATAAAAAGCCTCGCGTGCCGTCCAGCCGACCAGGCTGGCAACAGGTTCGAAGAAATTCATTCCAAAGAAACCAGTGACAAATGAGATTGGCATGAACACGGTGGTGATGATGGTCAATGTTTTCATCACCTCGTTCATGCGGTTGTTCATGACGGATAGATAGGTGTCGAGCGCGCCGCTGACCAGGTCGCGCAGGCTTTCGTTGAGATCGTGCAGGCGGACGATGTGATCGTAGATGTCGCGGAAAAAAATTCGGTCGTGTGGGTCGATTACAGCGAAATCGTCCCGCGCCAGTTTGTTCAACACTTCGCGCTGGGGCAACAGGATGCGGCGCATCAACAGGAGAATACGTTTTAGTGCGAACAGCCGCTCAAGAGTCCGGGGATGAGGGCGGTCAAAGACTTCATCTTCGATCTGGTCGATGGCATCGTCAATTTTTTCGACGATGGGCATGTAGTCCGCGACGATGTTATCCACGATCTTGTACAACAAATGATCGGCTCCTTCCTGGACGTTACGCAGGTCCCGCTGACAGGAGTTCCACGTCGCGTCGAGAGAGGGGATTGGATGATCGTGGTGTGTGACGATGTAATTGGAGCCAAGAAAAATATCCAGCTCGTCAATTTCAGTTTCCCAATCTTCACCGGCGCTTTTGGAGTGCATGTAATTCAGAACGATATACAGGTAATCGTTCCAGTCGTCCAATTTTGGAACGTGGGTTTCCTGTAGGGCATCGTCGATGGCAAGAGGATGGAAATTGAAGCCTTTTAAAATGGGCTCGGCAATTGCTGTGGTCTCCCCAAGAAAATCCACCCAAAGCAGGCCTTTGCGATTCCGTAAAAGCTTCGAAAATTGCTCGGGGATCACATTTGTACGGAGAGGGCAGCCCGGAAGGTAGAAAAGTGCACGAATCATGGGGTCTCCATTGAAAATACGCAAAGTACTATTGACATTATCAATTTAATAATTATAATAGCTTCATAAATTGAAACTGTATTTTAGAAATTTCAATATTGAGCGAAAGAAAAACAAAACCAATTTTCTAAAATTAGCAAGGAGGCCTAATGTATCCTGCTCTTACGCTTTGTCCGGTTTGCAAAAATGAGATGAATGTAACCCGGCTGCATTGCCCCTCTTGTGAAACGGTTGTGGAGGGCCGTTTCGCGGCGGGACATTTTGCAAACTTGTCTCAGGAACAACTTGATTTTATCTTCACGTTCGTGCGTTGTGAAGGTAAATTGACTCGCGTGGAAACCGAGTTGGGCATTTCGTACCCTACCATCCGCAACCGCCTGCACGAAGTGATCCGCGCCCTGGGCTACGAGCCGGGCAAGGATGATTCGCCCGAAGTCAGCGATGAGAAACGCCGCGTAGTGCTTGAAGATCTGGACGCAGGCAAGATTTCTCCTGTTGATGCCATGCGGATTCTGCGCGGCGAGGAGTGAATCATGACCACTCGAACTTTATCCATCGGTCCCGAACCTGAAATCGAGATCGAACTCATCGGTGGCGATTTGTTAGTTGCAGGTTGGGAGCGGAATGAAATCGCGATAGATGGCGACGATCTGGATGAAATGGAGCAGAATGGCGAATCTGTCAGCATATCATGTGGAGGCGATTTGAAACTCTCCGTGCCGCGCGGTGCAGAGCTTGTCATTGGTCATGTTGGCGGTGATTTGAAAATGGAGAACCTTACCAGCTCAATTGAACTTTCTCTTGTTGGCGGCGATGTACTTTTACGAAATCTGAGTGGCAATATCACGCTGACCGGATCGGTCGGCGGCGAAACGAAAATGGAAAACGTCAGCAAGATCAGCATGAACGCCGGCAGGGGAGTGCCCGTTGGCGATATTTCCGAAAAAGTGCGGCGTAAAGTTGAAGCGGCCACCCGTCGTGCTGAGAAGAAGATTCGCGTTGCCGAACACAAAATTCGTCGAGCCGAATTCATCGCTGTGGAGCGTAAAGTGCGTCGCGGTATTCCACCAATTCCTCCTATTCCCCCAATCTCAGATCGAGAGTCAAAGTCGCGGCGCTGGAATTTTGGTTTCGATACTTCTGGCGCGCCCGAAGCCAGCCAACGGGTTTCGGATGAAGAGCGGCTGACGATTTTGAAAATGCTCCAGGAGAAAAAGATAACCTCCGAAGAGGCCGATAGATTATTGGCCGCTCTCGAAGGAGGCTCATAATGTCTTCTGAAGAGCAGAAACAAATTCTAAAGATGGTTGAAGATGGCAGGATCAGTGCTGAAGAAGCGATGAAACTGATCAAGGCTCTGGAAGAATCTGACATGGAGATGGAAATCATCGAAGCGGCGCCCGCCTCTTCGTCCGGACCCTTCGACGCGGCTCAGGGCAGGCCCGAAACGGATTCCGATACCGAAAAGCCGAACGCACCTGAGTTTAAAGAGGTCGCACGTAAAGCGCGCCGTCTGTGGCAAATCCCGCTGTGGTTCGGCGTTGGCATCACTGTACTTGCATCTTATTGGCTTTATTCGCTTGTGCAAACATCCAATTATGGTTTTTGGTTTTTCTGTGCGTGGATGCCGCTTTTATTCGGTATATTGCTGCTGGCTTTATTCGCCGGCAGTCGGACTTCACGCTGGTTGTATGTAAAAGTGGAAC
>JAKBYW010000165.1:0-5314 GCA_021840275.1 Chloroflexota bacterium
GCTCGGCATGCGCGAGTTCATCGAGCATGAGTTGAGTGTGCCGGTGCGTTATGTGATCAACACACATTATCACGCCGACCATGCCTGGGGAAACTGTTTCTTCCCTGGCGCCACAGTCATCGCTCACGAGCTTTGCCGCGAATTTCTGGACGAGCGCGGGCGTCCATCGCTGGAAGCGGCTCAGAAGCAGAATGCTATGCTTCGCCAGGTCAAAATCGTGCTGCCGCAAATGACGTTTACCAGCGGCGAGGTCAATCTGCGTGTCGGTAAAAAGAATCTGACGATCATGTCCTCGGCGGGTCATAGTGAAGATGGGATCGCGGTGCTGGTGGAGGAAGATCGGGTACTCTTTGCCGGTGATTCATTCATGCCATTACCTTATATCGTGGATGGCGACGCGGATGATATTGCCGTATCCATCAAGAAGATCGGGCGCATGGGGCTTGAGAATATCGTGCAAGGCCATGGCGATATTGTTTTGCGCGGCGAGATCGAAGCGGCCGTAAAAGACAACCTGGCGTACATCACAAATATCAAGAAAGCTGCCAAAGCCGCGGCGCGGCGCAAGCCAACCGAGGAGTTGGCTGACGGCGCCGGCATTGAAGAATGCGGCAAGAGCCGCGTCTATTTGGGAGGATTGGCGGATGCATTGCACAAACGCAACTTGCACAAGTTGATCAGAGACGCTCGCGGGGAATAGCCTCGTTCTTATGAAAAAGCAACAACCCGACATGATTTTATGTCGGGTTGTTGCTTTGATATCTCGTCTCTTATTCTTCCTTTGTTTCTTCTTGCTTTTTCCACGGACGCCAGCCATGGAAACGTTCGCGGCCTTCCATCAATGCTTTAATGTTTGGGCGCAATGCATATACCAACATAAGGAATGCAATCACGCCATATAGAATATCCTGCCAGGGTGAAAGTCCCATAAAGTAACGCACGGTGAATATTGCTGTGGCGATCAAGGCTATGCTCATTGTTGTAACGGACGCATATCCAACGCCAAAGAAGATCAATGCGCCGACGGGAATGATGATGAAAAAGGAAGGCCACCATAATCCGACTGCACCGCCAACGGTTGGCGCGCCGCCTGCTCCGCCGCGCAAGCGAAACTTTCCATTCTCATCGCGTTCAGCCAGGAACACAGAATAGTTGTGTCCGAGGATGGCGGCGATGGGCGCTAGCATGTGTATCCAATTGTTACCGGTCAGTGCCTGTGCCGCCCAAACGGTCACTGCGCCTTTGAGAATATCGAGTAACGCCGTCAACAGTCCCGCGCCGAGACCTGCAGCGCGCATGGCGTTCGTGCCCCCAGTGCGTCCACTGGCGACCTGGCGAATGTCTTTGCCGGTGCTTAGCTTTACCACCAGAAGTCCGAAGGGGATTGAGCCAAAAAGATACGCCAGCACCACGATGCCGGCATCCATAAACATTTGCATGAACGTTCCTCCAAGTTGGGCTATGACTGGTAACACAAGAAGGCAGGCAAGGTTACTCGCCGCCGGTGATTCGTAGTTCTACTTCGGTCACGTGTCCATCCTCGATCCAAAATCCGCGCGCCTGCCATGAACCGTTGTTGCGCGACCAGATGATGTTGACAACGGGATAAGCGGCCTCTTCGATGTCGGTAGTGGAAACCGTTTCAGGTCCGGCAGGATGCGAGTGGAAGATGGCGAGCAGTTCCAATCCATTGGAATCGATCCAGTCTAAAGCGTGAAGCTGTTCGGTTGGATCCATCTGAAACCGTACCGGACTTTGGGCTTGATTCGTGATCAAGAAAACTTTTTCCACCGAATCATTTTTGCCAGCTAATAGTCCGCAGGCTTCAAGCGGCGCATTGGTTTCGACATGGGCGTACATCGCATCCCAATGTTCAGGCTTGATTTGCATCAATGGATGAATACGGCCGCGCCCCAGGCAAAGGCCAGGATAATACCCGGCTCCACCAAAGCTCGCCGCACGGGGATGTCTTCGCTGAGATTGTCGGTGAGCGCCGTTAGTGCGTAGAGCGGACCCAGTAAGATCAACCCGAATTGCACGGATGATAACGGCCAGTAATGCAATCCGCCTGCGATTTGCGCGCAGACAATGCCGATGCCGATCGCCCACGGGAATTCCCAGCGGCCGCTCAAACGTAGATGCAGAGTTCGCAGTGATACGAGGCCTGAAGCGAAAAAAACAGCGGGGATGATCAAAAACAAGCGAGCGCCTCCTGTGCGTAAGGCGATTGCAAGCAGAAAGAATAATGCGTATGAAAGAGCGATCAGGCCTGCCGAAGCCAACGGATAGCCTGGCGCGCCAGGATTAACTGTGATGTATTCGGCCAGGAAAACAGAGATCAAAATACTGGCGCTCAATGCAAAACCTATCCACCACGAAGTCCCCGTGGGCAGAATATTAAGCAATATTCCCAGGATAAAGGCGGTCAATGTGGGTAGGAGCCAGTGTTCGACGGTCCGCTGGCTTTGCAGGGCAGGGTGGCTGTGCAATAGCCAGTCCATGCCGGTGGCCGTCAGGCCAGAGGCCATTAAGGTCATGGCTGTGCTAAGAGTAAGCGGATAGGCAAAATAGAAGCCGGGCAATTGCAGAGTCAAAGTAACGCCCGGCGTTCTGACTAGATGATCCAGCGCGTAGGTGAGCAGAACGACTGCCGCAAATACCCCTACACGGTTTGCATCTGGAAGATAACGTTGTTGCTCCTGCATAAGCCAGATTCTACCCGATTTATCCAACCGAATTGCGTCTTTTCTACCGTTTAAAATCGGTACAAGACGTGGGTGGGCACAGAAAACGCGGAAATTAATTCAAAAATCAGCCCATCCGCGTTATTCCGCGTCCATTTTCAAAAGGAACGGTAGAGAAACTGTGTCAATGGTCGAATAATATCCTCAAAAGTAGAACAGATTTGCGAATGCCTGTATGGGTATGGTAGAATCAAGTAACTATGGAATCATCAAAAAACGAGACAACCATCCTGCCGCCTCCGCCCAGTATTATTATGGCATTGAGAACAGGCTTCGATACTATTGCAGGCCATATAACGGCCATTCTTTTCCCGCTTGCCGTTGATCTTTTTTTGTGGCTTGGCCCGCATCTCAGTGTTTCCCAACTGTTTTTGACCACTCTCAACGAGGTCAAAAAGTTTTTTGCGGGAACCAGCGTTGCGGCCACTGACGTTCAGACGCTGGCTCAAATGCAGACCTCCTTAAATCAGATCAATATATTCTCTGCTCTGCGTACCTTTCCGATCGGTGTTGCCAGTTTGATCAGCAGCAAAGGTTCAGTGCAAACCCCATTCGGCGCCCCATTGACTTTTCAGGTGGACACTCCCCTTCACTTTTATGCCGGGATGTTTTTATTTATTTTTGCGGGGTGGGTTTTAGGTGGATTGTACTTTCGCTGGATCGCCAGTCTTGTCCTGACCTCAGATTCGCAAATTTCTGTCGGCCGCGCTGTCACTCAGACGCTTGTTTACTCATTGATCTGGTCGCTTCTATTCTGGATTTTTGGCATGCCTGCTGCTTTCATTCTTTATCTCCTCTTTATGCTTAATCCGCTAATTGGACAGGGTGTCCTGCTCTTTATCGGATTCCTGTCTATGTGGCTGGTCGTGCCGATTTTCTTCTCAGCACTGGGAATGTTCGTTCGCAAGCAAAATGCCGTAGCGTCCATCCTGTCCAGTTTTCAAACGGCGCGGTTTACCATGCCGTCCAGCAGTCTCTTTGTTCTAACGATTCTTATGATCGGGATAGGCTTGAATTTTCTGTGGGCCATCCCGTCCGACGATTCATGGCTGACGCTGATCGGAATCCTTGGTCATGCTTTTGTCACCACCGCTTTGCTGGCTTCATCTTTTATATATTACCGTGATATGACGGTCTGGATCCAAACTGTGCTTGATCGAATGCGCTCAAGCATGCCAACGCAACAGGCTTAACATTTTTGCCGCTGATCGCGGAGAATTTGTTCGGAGGATTTTGTGGCTCAAACCAATACCAAGTATGATGTCAGTTCCATTCAGGCCCTGGAAGGCATTGAGCATGTCCGTAAACGCCCGGGCATGTACGTGGGCGGCACAGACATTAAGGCCCTGCACCACCTGGTTTATGAAGTTGTTGATAACGCCATCGACGAAGCGCTTGCCGGTTATTGCACCCGCATCAACATTACCATCCATTCTGACAGCAGCGTAACCGTTGAAGATAATGGACGCGGTATCCCGGTTGGCCCGCACCTGTCGAAAAAGGATGCGAATGGAAAGCCGATGGAGACCGTGGACGTGGTCATGACGATCATCGGCGCGGGCGGCAAATTCGGCGGCGGCGGATATAAAGTCTCCGGTGGTTTGCATGGCGTTGGCGTCAGCGCTGTGAATGCCCTTTCCGAATGGGTGGTCACCGAGGTCAAACGTGATGGCAGGTTGTGGCAGCAAAATTACAAACGCGGCGTGCCTCAAGGAGCCATCCAGCAGATCGGCAAAGTTGACAAGGAAGATACCGGCACCAAGCAGACTTTCAAGTTCGACAAAATGATTTTCACGGAAGACATTGATTTTCGCTTTGATACGCTTGTTCAACGCTTTCGCGAAATGGCCTTTGTCACGCGCGGCGTGACGATTGTCTTTGTGGATGAACGCAATGATCGTAGAATGAGCTTCTATTTTGAAGGCGGCATCACTTCCTTTGTACGCTATCTGAATCGCAATCGCGAAAATCTGCATCCGGTTGTGTACGTGGCAAAAGAAGTTGAAAGCATTGGCGTCGAAGCCGCCATCCAGTATACGGATGCGTACACTGAGTCGGTGTACTCATTTGCGAACACGATCAATACAGTGGATGGCGGTACACATCTGACCGGCCTGCGTTCTTCCATCACACGCGTGGTCAATGATTATGCGCGCAAGAATGGTCTGCTCAAAGATGCCGACCCGAACTTTTCCGGCGATGATACGCGCGAAGGCATGACGGCTATTATCTCGGTCAAGCACCCCGATCCACAGTTTGAATCTCAGACGAAAGTCAAGCTGATGAATCCGGAAGTGCAGACCTATGTCACGCAGGCAGTGGCGGATGTTTTCGGCACTTTCCTCGATGAAAATCCGCAGGCTGCCAAAGCCATCATCGCCAAGTGTTTGACGTCGGCGCGTGCGCGCGACGCGGCTCGCAAGGCGCGTGATCTGGTCATTCGCAAGTCGGCGCTTGAGTCGTTGACATTGCCGGGCAAGCTGGCCGATTGTTCCGAACGCGATTCAACCAAAGCTGAACTTTACATTGTGGAAGGCGACTCGGCTGGCGGTTCGGCCAAGCAGGGGCGT
>JAKBYW010000166.1:0-3328 GCA_021840275.1 Chloroflexota bacterium
TCTTCCAGACTCGGCTGCTCCATGCTATAGGCTTTGAAGGTATCCGTGGTTCATGCCCCGATTGTATTAAACTTTTCCCCCTTTGAGGTGGGGCTGCCTATCCCCTTTTTAGACAGCCCCTCGTGTTTATTTCAACCCCACCAGCTCAAATACATCAATCGGCTGGCTCTTGCCTTTGACTACCAACGGGGCGTAGGGTTTTGCGTCCACCCATTGTTCGACGCGTGCATAAGCCTCTTTGCTGATAAGGATTTGATTCTTGCTGGCGTTTTCCTGAATGCGCTTGGTTGTGTTGATGCTGTCGCTGATGGCGGTGAACTCCAGACGTTTCTCCGTGCCGATCCAGCCGAGGATGGCATCGCCGTAATGAATGCCGACGCCGAAATCGAGATGCGCTTCCGGCGGCAATTCGGCATGTAGTCTTGCAATCGCGTCACGGATGGACAGCGCGGTCTTGACTGCACGCAGAGTGTGGTCAGATTGCGGGACGGGTGCGTTGAACCAGGCCATAATGGCATCGCCAAGGAATTTGTCCACGGTGCCTTCGTGTTCGAGCACCGCCTCCGCCGCTGCGGCCAGATAAAGATTCAACACATCCACGAGTTTTTCGGGTGTTTGTTTTTCACTATAGGGCGTAAAGCCGCGGATGTCGGCGAACAAAATGGTGAGGTCTACTTTCTTGCCGCCGATCTGCAGACTGTTCGGGTCGATCTGGTCGAGCACGGCGGGGGAGACCATGCGCTCCAGGAGTCGACGCTGGGCTTCGAGCTTCTTGCGTTCGGTCATGTCGTCGAGTACTATGGCTATGCCTTGAGTCTTTTGTCCGGCGTCTTTGAGCGGAGACAGGTTGAAACGCCAGTCTACGCTTCCACCGGTTGAGTTTTTGTGACCGATCTCGAGATCAACGATCGGCTTGTCGGTTTGTCGGACTTCGGCCAAATGCGGCTGAAGTTCTTTTGAAACGGAAGCCAGCGCCTCGTCCAGGGAACGACCGATGATCTCCGTCGAAGTGTGACCTAGTATGTTCTGCGCGGCGCGGTTGGTGAGTGTGATCTGGTTACTGATGTCCGCAGTAATGACGCCGCTAGTGATGGATTCGAAGACGTTATCCATTAAGTTCTTAAGTTCGGTTACTTCTGCCAATGTTTGGCGGAGCGACGAGAAGAGTCGAGCGTTATCAATTGCAACTGCGGCCTGGTTGGCAAAGGCCTCCAGCAGGTCGCGTTCGGTCTCTGTGAAGATACCGGTGCGCATGCGATTATCGGCGTAGATCACGCCGATAAGATCATTCTTGACTTTGAGCGGCACACACAGGATCGAGCGCAGATTGAGCATCATGATGCTCTCTTGTCTGTTGAAACGTTGATCATCCTGCGCGTTGGTTGTGGTGATCGGTTCGCCGCTTTCGATGACGCGTTGCACGATGGTGCGGCTGGTGGCGGCTTCTCTGGACTTGATGGATTCCTGTTCCCAGTTGCGTGCCACTTGCGTCACCATCTCGCCTTTTTCGTTTCGCAGCATCAGGAAGCCGCGTTCAGCGTGCGTCAGGCGCACAATGTTATCCATCACGATGCGCAAGACTTCGTCATGTTCCAAAGATGAGTTAACAACCTGTCCGATATTGGCAAGCGCCATCAAATTGCCATGCTCGGCTTCGAAAGACTTAATTTGCTGGCTAACGTTGTAGAGCTTATCAATTAGGCTGGTCAGATCTTCAATAGAATTGGGCGGCAGGTCGCGAGCCTTCTTTTTCTGTAAGGCGTCGCGCAAAGTCCCGGCCTGCAGGCCGAGCGCCAGGATTTGATCGTGGATGGTTGTAGGTTTGGTCTTGTCGGAATTCATGGCTTACCTTGTGTAATCTTCGCCGGTGAAAACATTTACGATTCGCTGGATGAGGGCGCGGACGGTATGCAACAGGATGAAGAAACTTGCGCGTCGAGCGCGGGACAAATCGGCGGGGCGCGGCGTAAACAGTGCGGACTCGTGTTCAAACTTCAACGCTTCGATGTGCGTTTCAGCCGATGGCAGTAACTTGCTCAATAACACGGCTCGTTCATTCGGCGTGACATCCATTGGTTGCGGCTTGCCCAGCCAGCGCAGACTCAAATTGATTGTCGCAAAGGAACGTTCAACCGGCATCAGTTGAATCCAGTGCCGCCAGTTTTCCATCCATGTGGACGTTGTCAAACCGCTTTGTTGCCAGGATTTTGATAAGTATAACGTCAGTCTGCCAATCAAGCGATAGCGATGTATGACAAATATAATGAGTGCCAAAGCCAGAAGTGGAATGAAAAATATCAAACTGATCCCCAGCGGAGTTTTGGCAAACGGAATCGATTGTGATGTGGTTGGCATGGCTGTACTGGGCGATGGCGTTTGGTCGCCTTCACTCAGCGGCTTGCGCGGCGGCAGGACGGACGTGTTATCCACTCCATTTTGGGCTGGTGCATCCGGGCGTGCCAACGCATCCTGGTTGACAGTCGGCTCGAATTCCACCCAGCCGACGCCGGGGAAATACACTTCAGGCCAGGCATGTGAGTCGCGTCGGCGGACGGTGTACGTATCGTTTTGATGCTGACCCTGTGCGAAGCCCACCGCCAGCCGGGCCGGGATTCCTGCTGAGCGCAGCAGCAACACTTCGGCAGAGGCGTAATAATTGCAAAAGCCTTTTTTATAGTCGAACAAAAACCATAAGATCGGATCACGGCCTTCGGGCGCTGGCGGCAGGCTGGTGGTGTATTGCATGTTCGCGCGCAGATAATTCGTGATGGCAGAGGCCTTATCGTACGGCGTTTGATTCTCCTCGCCGATCTTGTCAACCAGTGCTTTGATATTGGGTTTAATTGTGTCCGAGATTCCGAGATAGCGGTTCTTGACCCAATCCGGATAATCCGTTCCGGCGGCGCGCAACTGCTCGACATTTGGATCACCGATCTCTGCGCGCACCTGGTAGCCGGTTCCCATTTCAATCGCCGGATTCGCGTTCCACGCCATGACATCGTTAACTTTCGTATCGATACGCGTTGCTGTGACTGTGCCGGATTTATCCACCCAGACCGGTTGCGAGGGCGCGTACAACAGACTTTGGCTCGGAAGTTGGAGCGTGAATTGCAGGAACGCCAGACCGCGATTGTCAGTGTTGGGAATTTTCAAGTCGGGGTTGCTTGGCTCAAAGTCCAGGGTTGCGGCGGGGGAACTGATCCATTGTCCGTTGCTGTAAACATCGTAAACGCGTCCGCGCCAGTAATAGCGCGTTGAGAATTCCGGCGAGGATAAAACTTTTACCATAAAGACCGGCGAATCACCGAGCGCTGACTCGCGTCCGAGC
>JAKBYW010000166.1:3338-5311 GCA_021840275.1 Chloroflexota bacterium
GCGTAGGGCGAATCGAGCGAACTGACCGCGTTCGATAAGCGCTCGCGCAGCGGCTTGGTGAGTTGGTTCCATCTATCTGATGCAGATTGCCAACTCGAGAGCGAGGTCGGTATGATCCAGGCGATGAAGACGAGGCTGGCAACGGTGGCAAACAAACCGCTGAAAATATTCGGCCAGGCATCTTCGTTGACGAGGACGCGGCGGCGCGCCCATTCGGTCTGATTGCGCCGGTAATAGTCGCGGCCTAACAATAACAGCGCTAGCAGGATGTAGACTGCCAGCCACCACGAACTGTACGTCTGATAATCATCATAAACCTGGATGAGCAGTGTTGTGATCCCGGCCGGGAGGATGGCGGCCGGCAAATTATTGTGCCGTGTCAACCAGTAACCCGCGCTCAGGCCGAGCAGCCAGAATCCCAAAGAGATGAAAGCTACGAAGAAAAGCGAATCTTTGACCGGCTGGTGCTGGATAAACTGAACGAGCGAGACAAGCAAAATCTTGTTCACACTGACAAGCTGATCCATGATGGACAAATCCTGATCCATCGCTTTGATCATTTGCCACGGAAGCAGGACGAGTGTGTAGCCGATGGCCAGCCAGATAACGGTGTGTCGTTGAAACCGGCTGATGCCGAGCGCCAATCCGAGCGCGGTTCCGAAGACGGCCAATATCTCGGCAAAATAAAGATACGCAGTCCAGTCGGTTGTGACGAGGCGCGCCGCGGCTACTTGAATGATAAGGAAGAGCAGGGTAGCCGATAACCAATCCCAGGCGCGGCGGGATGAATTTTGCATGGCCTGAGTGTACAATAATTGAAGCAGGCTCGTCAATCGTAAGTTAAGGAGTCGCCATGAATTCCCTGTTTGATAACGGCATTCAATTGATCCTTCTCATCCAAAATTTTTCCTGGCTTGAAGCGCCCATGCGTTTCTTTTCCTTCCTCGGCTCTGAATATTTTTTCCTGTTCGCTTTGCCGGTTATATACTGGTGCATTGATTCTGCTCTTGGCCTTCGCATTGGCGTGATCCTGCTTTTCACTGGCGGCTTGAATGACATTCTCAAGATGGCCATGCTAGGCCCGCGTCCGTATTGGTTTAGCGCGCAGGTCAAGGCGCTCTCGGCCGAGTCATCTTTCGGTGTGCCGTCCGGGCACGCGCAAAGCGCGACGGTTGTGTGGGGCACGCTCGCGAATCGTTTAGGCAGGGCCTGGGCCTGGATCGTCGCGATCACAATCATCTTTCTGATCGGCTTCTCGCGCATATTCCTGGCTGTCCATTTTCCGCATGATGTCCTGCTCGGTTGGATTCTCGGCGCGTTAACTCTGTGGTCTTTCATCGCATTATGGGATCGTGTCGCGGCCTGGGTCAAACAAAAATCATTTGCTCAACAAATGGTGATGGCGTTGATCGTTTCATTTGCGATTGTTTTATTTGGCGGACTCGCCTTCTATGGATTGCGCGATTACGTCTTTCCGCAGGAATGGATAACGAATGCGCTTCGGGCCGGGGACCCGTTACCGGCTCCCGTTTCGATGGATGGGATTCTCACTTCGGCCGGTACGCTCTTCGGCATGTTGTCAGGCCTGGCGTGGATAAACCGTCGAGGCGGGTATCAGGTTTCGGGTCCGGTGGGGAAGCGGGTCTTGTCTTTTGTCATCGGATTGATTGGCATCCTCATTTTGTATTTGGGGTTGAAGATGATTTTTCCATCCGGCGATTCGCTTCCCGCTTATTTCTTCCGTTACCTTCGTTACGCGTCGGTCGGTTTTTGGATTTCGGGCGGCGCGCCGTGGTTGTTTTTTCATTTCAAAATTGCCAGACCCAACCCCTAGGGGGTCAATCTGATATAATCGCCCCCGCAACTGTAAAAAATTTATGATGGGATTCGGATGACACTCGAACGCGGAACACTTTTACATAAACGTTATCGCATTGTTGAGATACTGGGCCAAGGCGGTATGGGATCGGTTT
>JAKBYW010000167.1:0-5296 GCA_021840275.1 Chloroflexota bacterium
TTCAACCAGGCTAAGACTCCCGCCATTGTCATCCGGGGTGGTTCTGCCCACGGCGATCATGCACACGGAGACGAGGGACCACAGGCACGCAACTGTCTGGAACAACACGGCACTTCCTATATCTACTTGGAACCGGATGGCTTCACATTTCACTTTTTGTGCCAGGGCGACTCTGGAGAGTGGTTCGATGTTATCGCTGCAAAGAATGGCGAGGAATATGTGGAAAAAACGGCCCTTGAACCGCAGGATGGTGTCCTTCAAAAAATCATAGACTGGCTGACACAACCCACATCCGTTGAAGGAAAGGGGGCAACAATATACAAACAAATCAACATAGGAACTACCGTGATCTTCAAATAAGCCGGCTGCTTCAACGCAGGCCGGCTCCGCACGTGTACTGTGTTCTATCAGTAAGCGCCCCGACAAGGTGGTTTTGTTCTTTGAACCAAATCCCAATCGTCGGGGCGCTTTAGTTTTCTGTATGGAGGTTCATCATGTCTATCCAAATTATCGTCACCATCATCGTTATTGGGCTGGTATGGGCAATGCTTTTGTACGGCCTTCGCACTTTCCTCTACGCTCGTAAATATGGGGAGACCGATCAGCGCATGAAAGGATCTTTCAAAAGGGCAATGAACAATGCGGAAGCCCTCGAATGGTCCAAAAACCATTTGTATCGCGGATAGGAAGCTCTTTCGTTAGCCGTTGTTTCAGCAAAATCAGAAGTGGAGGTGTGATATAGAAGACTCGATGGCAATAAGAATGTACTTTGATGGGCGGCCAGTAGCTCCTGTGGATCATCAGGCATTCGATGCCTACATCAAACATTATGGCTTCGAACCGCCCAATGAACGGGGACTCTACCTGTTCATTCAGCAAGTCCGCAAAACACAGGTGTTCAAGTATCAAGATGGAAGCATGGCAAGCAACTCCGATCGCGCAGAACGAAATGCTTTCCGGGCTTTCTATCAATTAACCGGCCACCCGCCTCAATCAAGAGGGGCCCTTCTAGCTTGGGCGCGAAAGAATAATCCAAAATCCATAAGCAAACTAATCGGAGGCATATAATTACCATGAATAACAATAATGGTTCGGAAAAGCAAAACCACCTTGGTAGGAATGGTAGCAAGACTCGGCACCTGAACATGACGATCCTGGAAGGCCATCTTGGCGCGGATCCGCAGATGCGTTACCTGCCCACCGGGACACCCATCACGAAGTTCCGCATTGGGACGAATTACAGTTGGACAACGGCCGCTGGAGAAGTCAAGGCGGCAACCACGTGGACCGTGATCGAATTCATAGGCAAGATCGCGGAAATCGCCAACCAATACTTGCAGACAGGTTCGCATGTGGTTGTCGAAGGCCGGCTGCGCCCGCTCCAGACATGGGAGCATGAGAATAAGTTCGTAAATTGCTTCATACGCCAATCAGAACGTTTGTGCTAAAATATATTCTCATGAGACGACAAAAGGATGCAGAAACACTAGTTACATCCATTCGCCTGACTTTTTCTGCTGATGCAGAATCGGACGAGTTGATCCATTCGCGCCTGATGTGCCCTCAACAAGCAGCCATGCGCGTGGCATACAACGCTTTCAATGACACTTGCCCTAGGCGCAAGTGCCAGGGAGAGCACAACGAGACGATGGATGTTTATTACAAACTGCGGTCTCTTTTTCCTTTGCTCACCGGACGCAACATCAACGACGCCATCGAACTTGCACAAGCCGGGATCGCTTCACAGTTGGAATCCGATCGATCATATTTAGATTACCTGCAAAAAAAGATTTCCCGCTGTGAAGAGCGGGGAGATTCCACAGAACGTTTTCGCAAGAAGCTGGCCGACTTCCACGCTGAACGCGGAGAACGCCAGGTGCGGCCTGCACTCTTCGGCGGACGCGCCCTGTGGAAGAAAGTCCAGCGCAGAGTCCCCGGCGCTCGTGAAGCGTGGCGGGATGCCAGAACTAACCTGTTCTATTCCAAAGGCGATTCGACTTCCAATCACGGCAATCACCATGCGGTGATCACGTGGAATGGTGAGCAGCCCATACTCTCGCTTCGTGTTCCTATGGAGATTGTCCGGCGCGGCGAGAGACTCTCCACGCGTGCGATGTGGCTTTCATTTGCGGTGAACGTCAACCGCAAACAGATCCCGCTGCTGATGAATGCCACGCAGGGAGACGGAAAGTATTCGGTGCGCGTGATCCGGGAAACTGCCTGCCGTTACACGGCGTTCGTTAGCATCGAAGAAGCAGTCGCAGGTCATACACTTGGTGCAAAGGAATCCATCACACAGCCGGGCTTGATCGCGGGTTTCGACTTGAACTTGGACCGCCTGAGCGTTGCGATCATCGAGCGCGGGCAGTTGATCATGGTTCAGGATTTCACCTATCCCAATCTCGGCGAACTCCGAACAAATAAAGCAAGACCCTTGCTCGGCGCTCTTGCCGCGCAAGTCATCGCATGGCTCAAGGAGCAAAACATCTCGAATATCGTCATCGAAGACTTGTCCAATATCCAACAGCGAGACGGCAGCATAGGATACAACCGGCACACGTACAAATTTGCCTACCGAAAACTGGCGGAGAGTTTGGTACGTCGTGCTTTGCGTGAAGGACTGGATGTAAAGAAAGTGAATCCAGCTTACACGTCCTGGATCGGGATGCAGAAGTACGCAAAGAACTACAAGCTCTCCCGTCATCAGGCAGCGGCGTGGGTGATTGCCAGGCGCGGCGCAGGCTACCTGGAACGATTGCCAGACGCATGGGTGGAAGTCTTGCAGGATATCGTCGTCGCTTTGCAGCAAGTGGAAAACCAGGGCGAAGCAGTTCAAACTTGGCAGAAACGAATCGAACATTGGAAAGACTATTCGCCGATGGAACAGGCTCATCCGTGGGTGTTGTGGGTGACACTCTATTTGGCGGTGAAGAACGTAAGCGAGGTTCGCGCGGTGGTGACCAATGGAAGGAATTGCAGCCGCGTTCTGCCTCGTAGCGTGGATAACGTCCAGCTCAGGCCGCGGATGGGGATTAGACCCATCCCTTCTTTCACCTGAGAAAGCGGACTCTGCTCCGCTCGCGAGGTCGCATGACAAGGCGTGCGGCCCTGCATAGGCTATTAGCGTATGTAGCGCTTTACCTTCTATGCAAATCAGGTTGTGGCTGGACGGACTCTGCGTATGCTTGATAAGCTCAAAGGCTCTGGCGCTCCGGCGGAAGAATTTGCCAGTGATAAGGCAGGTGCTCCTGCCGAGGAGGATATCCCCCTTTAAAGGCCGGTTTCCATCCAAACTCAATCTCTGTCAGACTTGTATGTTTGTCGATCGAGGCATTACAAATCCAACAAAAACCATACGGGAGGTGTTATGTATTCAGAGAGCGTTGAGTTAAGCCCGGGCTTGCAGGCCTCGGTCTATATCGCTGGATGCGATGTCATGGTGATTATTGACCGCGCGGGCCGCACGGAGTATGTCAGCTTCAAGGCGGACAAGACGCTTTTGGTCGGCAAGAAACACACGCGCACCAATTTCTACAATGCCACACAAAACAGCGTCCTCCTGGATGTGGGAACAAAACAGATGCTGGTGGGTCGGATTGCCAATATCCTGGGACATCAATCAAGGGTGGTAGCGACAGGCAGCCAATAACGGACTTGCAGTACAGAGATCGGGAAGAATATGCACCCGGTGAGTCGTTCGACCATATCATGAAGGCGCCGGCATAAATCGCCTTGCCGCAAACAAATGGGGGCTGCAAGATTTACAACCGCAAACACACATTACATACAATAACGAATCGAACACTGGAGGCAAAGCGGCCTCTTTTGCTCGTTTCAAGAGGAGATGATCGCTATGTAGACTCCACAAGATCACCGACGAGAAAAAGCCGGCCAGTTGTACGAGGTTGTCAAATGTGTCTACTTATACTATAATGCAACTACATCAAGGAGTACCTATGACAAACATGCGAGTTGGAACGCGTGAACTCAAATCAAAATTAAGCGAGTACCTGCGTCGTGTGAAGGCGGGAGAGACCATCATCGTTACCGAACGCGGCAAGACCATCGGACAGATCGTACCGGTCAAGCCAACACTGGAGAAACGGCTTAAAAGTCTGGCTGAATCCGGCATCGTGGAATGGAATGGGGAGAAATATCAACCCAAGAAGCCGGTGGCTCATAACCGCGGTTCCAAACAACTTTCCGATCTAGTCATCGAGGACCGCGATGGCGATCATCTATCTTGACACCAGCGCGTTGGTGAAACAATATGTTCAGGAGATTGGTTCCAGGGAAGTCCAGAGACTGATCAAATCTGCTGAGTATGCAGGCACCAGTTTGGTCACGCGGACAGAGATGGCAGCGGCTTTGGCCCGCGCAGCTCGAATGAAGGTCCTTCCAGCGGGCGAAGCTGAGGCCGCCTGGGATCAATTCGATGGCGAATGGTCGGCGCTATCACGGCTGAATGTATCCAGGCAGATCGTGGATCGCGCAGCTGCACTGGCATGGGAATTTCCCCTGCGAGGCTATGATGCCGTACATCTGGCTTCTGCCGTTCTCTGGCAGGAAACGCTGGAAACGCAAATCACCCTGGCAACATTCGACCGGGAATTATGGTCGGCAGGTAGGCAAGCAGGCTTGATCGTCTGGCCCGAAGACCTTTCCATCAAATAAGCCCGCAACCAAATATTCAACTTTCCAAATAACGAGATGTCCCCTGCGATTTTGCACAGGGGACATTCTATTTCCATATACGGAAGTCAGACGGCGCAGCGCCCGAATGCTTGCGCCGTCTTCGATTCCTATTACCTAAAACATAAATAACCCAAGGAGGTTCTACTCTATGTCTACTTCAACAACCTTCACCAAAGTGGTGTGCTCTTTCACCATTGACCGCCAGGCGCTTGCCATTCTGTTGTCCACTGTCTCCAAGTTCGCAGGCAGGACGACTCCGTATGATCTTGTTGATCTGCACTTCGAGAAAGGACGGCTGTTCGCTTCCTGCTTCAACGGTGAGGCAGGCATCAAAGCGATTGTGGCGGCTCAGGCGAATGCCGAGGATGCGCCGGCAACGACCTTCGGCGTCAACGTCGCTTTGCTGACTCAACTGGTTGCCACGATGGAAGGCAATATCAAAATGGGCGTCAAGGATGACAAGGTGGAGGTCAAGGCAGGAAAGGCATCCAGTAAGCTCAATGCGGTTCTCAACGCGAGCTTGCCAGCAGTCGAGACTGGGAACATGCAGGCCGTCGCAACCCTATCCGGTGAAGCACTCCTCTCAGCCTTGAATGCCCTT
>JAKBYW010000168.1:0-5294 GCA_021840275.1 Chloroflexota bacterium
TGCTTTATTCATTTTGTCGCCCGCCACGTTGTCCACGCTCGTTACAAAACTTCCCGTACTCGGTAACGTCCGAGTCATCAGTCTTGTGCTCATGCCCGCCGGTATTGCCTGGGCGCTGATCAACATAAACTCACTGCCGATGGTCGTGGACTTGACCACCGCCGCCCGCCTCGGCACGTTCACCGGGCTCTATTATCTTTTCTCCACATTCTCGGCCATCGTTGGACCAAATCTCAACGGTCTGCTCGTTCAGATCAGCGGCAATCAATACAACTTCATCATGCTCATCAGCCCGTTGTTCCTTGTGATCGCATTGATCCTGATGCTTGGTGTGAAAAAAGGCGAAGCGCAAACTGCCTGACAAAAAACAGCGCATCTTTCCGATCCTTCGACACGCTCACCTGTGCCTGCCTGTCCTGCCGTCTCGCACCGTCGTGCTCGCGGCACGAACGGTGGCGGTCAGGCCAGGGCGGCACTGGCGCAGGCAGGACTTCGCTTGAACCGGCTGCCGTTTCCACTGCTTCCTGCATGAATGTGCGTACATGATATGAACCATTGCAAGGCAAATAACTTCACTTCGATTCAAATAACTGTGCAGTACTTCGTGATCCTTCTCACTGCCCTGACGTTTTCCGCGTGCGCCCCGCGCCCGCAGGATTGCGCCAGGGCAGACGTGTTCTGTGTTGGCCTCATCACCGCCTCCGGCTCCATTGAAGATGGCATCAACCGCGAAGCCTGGCTTGGATTGCAGGATGCAAAAGCTGAAAACCTGGTTGATCGCATTGACTACATCGAAACCATCGACTCGCGCGACCGCGAACAAAATATTACCTTCTTCGCGCAGCGAGGCTATGATGTAATTATTACAGTTGGCTCTTCCATTGCTGACGAGACTATTTCGTTGGCAAATCACAATCCAAAAATTTTGTTCATCGGAGTGGAACAACCACAGCCCACAAAATATTCAAACCTGGCCGGCCTTATCTTTCACGAAGAGCGCGGCGGATTTTTGGCAGGCGCGCTGGCAGCCATGATCACACAAACAGATCACGTTGCCGCAGTGTGCGAAGAAAAATTCATCGATCCAATGCGGCGCTATTGCGATGGTTTCAAGGAAGGCGTGCGCTTTGTCGATCCCAAGATCAAAACGGACGTGGTTTATCGCAATGGCGCAAGCGAGAATCTGTTCAACGATCCAGATTGGGGCAGCGCGACCGCCCTGAAATTTGTCAGCGACGGTGCAGATGTGTTATTTGCGGCAGGAGGCGGGACTGGTGATGCCGCTTTGGAAAGCGCGGCGAATCAAGGCGCGGCTGTCATCGGCGCTGGGACGGACGCATACACGCGTCTAACGAATATCCGCCAACAGCTTGTGTCCAGCGCCTTAAACGACACCCGTCTCGGCGTGCGTGACTTGATGCGGCTGACGCGCAGCGGGCAATTTTCCCCCGGCGAATTCTTTGGTCAGGTCGAGTTGGCGCCCTTCCACGAGTGGGAAAGTCGACTTCCACAAGCTGTGAAGGATCAGGTACTGGGGATTTCAAATGGTTTGAATGACGGATCCGTTCAAACAAATGTGCCCTATAAAAGTCCTTAAGATTGCACAGTCTTGCACAAAGGATGGGAAGGCTGTATACTTGAAGTATGGGGAACGAATACTTATTCAGGAGGTGCAATTGCACATACATGACTAAGCTTCGTTCAGCCCTAACACTTCGTTTCCACAAATCTAACAGGAGAAGAAAATGAAAAAACTTTACACCGTTCTAGCCGTTGTGCTTTTGGTCTCCATGGTTCTGACCGCTTGCGGCAGCCCCGCAACCCCGGCCGCGACCGAAGCGCCCGTAGTGACTGCGGCCCCCGATACTGCGGTTCCGCCCACCGTAGCTCCCACCGCAGCGCCGAAGTTCAAAGTTGGTGAAGTGACCGACATGGGTGGCGTTGACGACAAGTCCTTCAATGCCAGTGGTTGGGCAGGCGTGCAACAGGCCGTGAAAGATCTCGGCGTGGATGGAAAATATCTCGAATCCAAGCAACAGTCTGACTATGCCAAGAACATCCAGCAGTTCCTGGATGAGAAGACCGACCTGATTATCACCGTCGGCTTCCTGCTTGGCGTCGACACCGCCACCGCCGCCAAAGCCAATCCGAACACCAAGTTCGCCATCGTGGACTATTCCTATCCTGACTGCTTCGGCACTGCTGTCGAAGGCAAGGACTGCGGTTCCGCGACGGAAATGCCCAACGTTTTGGGTTTGACTTTCCAAACCGATCAGGCCGCTTTCATGGCCGGTTACGCCGCCGCCGCTTCCACCAAGACCGGCAAGGTTGGCACCTTCGGTGGCATCAACATTCCGCCCGTTACCATCTTCATGAAGGGCTTCCAGGCTGGTGTTGAATATTACAACACCCAGAAGAAAGCCAGCGTCAAGCTGCTCGGCTGGGACACCAAGAAGAATGATGGTTTGTTCACAGGCAACTTCAACTCCACCGACGATGGCAAGAAATTTGCCACATCCCTGGCACAGGAAGGCGCCGACATCATCATGCCCGTTGCTGGCCCGGTTGGCCTCGGCTCTGCCTCCTATTGCCAACAGAGCGGCAAGTGCAAGATCATCGGCGTTGACACCGACTGGACAGTTTCTTCTGCTGAGTACAAGGACATTATTTTGACCTCAGTTATGAAGAAGATCAACGTGGCTGTGTTCAACACCATCAAGTCTGCTCAGGCAGGTTCCTTCAAAGGCGGCGTCTATGTCAGCACGCTCGCCAACGGTGGTGTGGACATCGCTCCGGTCGCCGGCGCTTCCGCCGACTTGACTGCCGAACTTGCCCAGATCAAAGCCGATATCATCTCCGGCAAGATTACCATCGGACAGTAGTAAAACTGCTCGCGAAGGCCGGGGGGGATTTATCCCCCGGTCTTTTTTTGTCTCTGAAATTAATAGAAAGTTTGTAACGGCGGCTTTGAATAATAAGCGGAAAAGACGTTAAAATAGTTCAAATTGCCACCGCTACAAGCGTTCTATTTTTTAGCGCAAACATCAATGCAGGAGAGCGTGCCATGACGACTGTTCTGGAATTGCGCGGGATTACAAAAACTTTTCCCGGTGTATTGGCAAATGACAACGTCAATCTCACATTGGAGCAGGGAGAGATCCATGCTCTGCTGGGAGAAAACGGCGCGGGAAAAACCACGCTGATGAACATCCTTTACGGTTTGTACAAACCCGATAAGGGCGAGATTCTTGTAAAGGGTCAGAAGGTGGATATTCAAGACCCGAATGACGCCATTGCACGCGGCATCGGGATGGTGCATCAGCACTTCATGCTCATCCCGGTCATGACCGTCACTGAAAATGTAATGCTTGGCATTGAACCGACGCACAACGGAATCTTTCTTGATAAAGCCAAAGTCACAAAACATATCCGCGAAATTTCCAAACAATACGGCCTCGAAGTTGATCCGGATGCGTATATCAAAGATTTGCCGGTGGGCATTCAGCAGCGCGTGGAGATCATCAAGGTGCTCTATCGCCAGGCCGACGTTCTCATTCTGGATGAACCAACCGCGGTACTGACACCGCAGGAGGTTGAGGGACTTTTCAAAATCCTGCAGACGCTTATCGACGCGGGCAAATCCATCATTTTCATTACCCATAAACTCAAGGAAGTCATGGCCGTTGCAGACCGCATCACGGTTCTGCGCCTCGGACGGACAGCGGGCACCGTTTCGCCGAAGGTGGTTACGCCCGAGAAATTGGCAACGATGATGGTGGGACGCGAAGTCAATCTCGTCGTCCGTAAAAAACTGTCCCAACCCCAGGGCCCCGCGCTCGAGGTCAAGGATCTTTTCGTGCGGGATGAACGCAAGAACATGGTAGTCAACGGTGTGACATTCGACGTTCGCAAAGGTGAAGTGCTGGGCGTTGCCGGCGTTCAGGGTAATGGCCAGACGGAACTGGTCTATGCCCTTACCGGGCTTCTTCCCTCCGAATCTGGAGAAATGATCCTGCTCGGCAAACCTGTCCGCCACACATCGCCGCGCACCATCATTGAACGCGGCGTAGCGCACATTCCCGAAGATCGTCAAAAACACGGACTCTTGCTATCCTTCCCCCTCTACGATAATTTTGTCCTTTGCAACTATTATCTTCCGCCCTTTGCCAGAGGACTTTCCCTGCAACAAAAAGTGATCATTGAAAATGGCGAAAAATTAATCAAGCAATTCGATGTGCGTACGCCAAACGTTTATGTCAATACGTCCACTCTTTCAGGCGGCAACCAGCAAAAGGTCATCGTTGGACGCGAATTCTCGCGCCCAATCGAGCTATTGATTGCATCGCAGCCCACACGCGGCCTGGATGTTGGTTCGATCGAATACATCCACAGCCGTATCATCGAAAAACGGGATGAAGGCACAGCCGTCCTGCTGGTCTCATCCGAACTGGATGAGATTCTGGCGCTCTCAGATCGCATCGCGGTCATGTATCGCGGCCAGATCGTGGAAATTGTGGATGCAACCAAAACCAGCAAAGAATATATCGGCTTGTTAATGGCAGGCATCAATCCTGCCGACGCGGCCAAGTCTGCTCCCAAGACCGCAAAACACACCGAAGCCGAGCGCGTCTTCTAGGAGGCCTGCGTGACAGATAACGAAGTCAAGAAGACTACTGAAAAGAAAAAATCCGAGGCTGAAGAAAAAAATATTTCGGCCCTTATTGAAAACTTGCTGGTGCCTGTGCTCGCGGTTTTAACGGGACTCATCATCGGCGGAATCGTCATCGCCATCACCAATGACGTGGCCATTGCCGCCTGGCAAAATTTCTTCCAGAATCCGGGGGCAGCATTCAAAGCGTCCTGGGACGCGGTCGCTGCTGGTTACGGGGCATTGTTCAGCGGCTCGCTGGGCAAACCCGCCGATATGATCGCCGGCATTCAGCAATACATGGCAACCGGTGATTCCAAGGCCATGCTGAAGTCATTTTATCCGATCACGGAAAGTCTGGTCACAGCCACGCCTTATATCTTTGCGGGTCTGGCAGTGGCGCTTGGCTTCAAAGGCGGCCTGTTCAACATCGGCGCCGAAGGTCAGTTCTACATGGGTGCGCTCGCATCGGCTTATGTTGGCTACAGTATTATTGGCATGCCGTGGTTCTTCCATCTGCCGCTTGCCATTTTGGCAGGCGCCGCTGCCGGAGCCGTTTGGGGCGCGATCCCGGGTTTTCTCAAAGCCAAATTTGGCGCTCATGAAGTGGTCAACACCATCATGATGAATTATGTTGCTTTTAGTT
>JAKBYW010000169.1:0-5277 GCA_021840275.1 Chloroflexota bacterium
GCCGTTGCCGCCAAACGTCTGCTCGAAGATGCGCTCCTGCTTGAAGAAGCCGGATGCTTCGGCATTGTGCTCGAATCTGTCCCGGCAAAATTGGCTCAATTGATTTCACAAAAACTTTCCATCCCCACCATCGGCATCGGTGCGGGCGTTGGCTGCGACGGTCAGGTGCTCGTCACACATGACCTGCTCGGCCTCTTCGACCACTTCACGCCGAAGTTCGTCAAGAAATATGCAAACTTCCATGCCGAGATGCAGCGTGCTTTTGCTGAATACATCGAAGACGTGGAAACGAAAAGATTCCCCGCCGAAGAGCACACCGTCGCGATGGATGACGCACAATGGGATCAGTTGATGAAAGAGATGGGCTGATTGTGTTTTACGTAATACGTAGTACGTAAAAAACAAAATGGATATTCTCATTATCGGCACGGGCGCGATGGCGACTTTGTTCGCCTCGCGCCTGACCTCAGCCGGGGTCGCCATTACGATGCTTGGCACCTGGCCTGAAGGTTTGTCCGCGCTGCGCAAAAACGGCGCGAGGCTTGTCAATGCAAACGGGAACGAGCAAAGATTTTCGGTGCGCGTTGCAGAGGATCCGCGCGATTGTAAAAACATAAAATACGCGCTCGTGCTCGTAAAATCCTGGCAGACCAAGCGTGCCGCGCGCCAACTGGCAGAATGTTTGCCTGAAGATGGATTGGCCATCACGCTCCAGAATGGACTCGGTAACCGTGAAATTCTCGCGGCGCAATTGGGCGAGTCGCGCGTGGCATTGGGCACCACAACTACCGGCGCGACTCTGCTCGGGCCAGGACTGGTCAAAGCCGGGGGCGAGGGAAAAATATCCATCGAGGCGCACCCCGCTTTGGGTCCGGTGGAAGAAGCGCTGAAGTTCGCAAATTTCAATGTGGAAATTGTGTCTGATGCAAAATCGCTGGTGTGGGGAAAACTCGTCATCAATTCCGCCATCAATCCGTTGACAGCGTTGTTGCAAATTCCAAACGGAGAATTGTTGAATCGTCCAACCGCGCGTGGACTGATGCGCGCCCTGGCCGAAGAAACGGCGGCGGTGGCTTCGGCAGAAAAAATAAAATTGCCATTCAGCGATCCGTCAAGCGAGGCTGAAGATGTGGCGCACAAAACAGCGCTGAATTATTCGTCCATGTTACAGGATGTGCAACGCGGCGCGCCGACTGAGATCGATGCAATTTGCGGGGCAATCTCGCGGACGGGAAGGAAGCATCAAATCGCAACGCCGATCAATGATGCCTGCTGGCAATTAGTACAGGCGCTGACGCCTCTTGAATCCCCACATCATCGTTAGGCGCTTTTGTTAGCGGCGAAAGAGCCTGGGGGCGGGTGACATTCTTCCCCATTGTTTATGCAATTCATGAGTATTCCTACTTTGGCTTACATGGTAAGATTCAAGAAACTTCATTGGAGGCGTCCATGCGAAAGTGGATGATGTTTCTGTTTATTTTAGGGATGGCTGCATTCCCTTTTTCAGTTCATGCGCAGAATGAAATCAAACTGGCGGGTATTCAAGTACAACTGTGGCCTGAGTATGATCAACCCAGTATGCTGGTGATTTACGATTTCCAGGTTGCAACTTCAACCGCCCTGCCCAGCAACGTGAACATTCGCATTCCGAAGGATGCCAAGCTAAGCGCGGTCGCACAAACGGCAGCCAATGGTCTGGTCAACGCTGAATATGATGGACCAACCGCGGTCGGTGACTGGCAGGTGGTTGGGGTAAAGATTTCAGAGCTGGCTACTTATCACGTTGAATTCTATGAGCCGCTTTCCAAGAACGGCACGACACGTCAGTTTTCTTTTTTATGGCCGGGCGATTACGCTGCGGATGATTTTAGCGTCAGTGTGCGCGAGCCGACCGACATCACGCAGATCACATCAATTCCCGCCATGCCAGAGAGTCAGGGCAAAGACGGGGCGACCTACCTGCAAAACGATTTCGGCGCCCTGCCTGCCGGACAACAATTTAAATTGGATCTGACCTATACCAAAACGTCGGACACATTGGGCGTGCCTCAACAAAACGTTCAGCCTTCGGTGCCGCTGAGTGCAGATACGCCGGGACGCGTGATGTTCAGCAATTACCTGCCATATATTCTTGGCGCGCTGGGAGTGATCCTGATCGTCGGCGGGCTGTTCTATTTCTGGCGCTCGAGCCGCCGCAGTTCACAAGTTCGCAAGCGGCATCCGACGACGCAGGCCAAGAAGGAGGGCGATAGCGACATTTATTGCCATCAATGCGGAGCGCGCGCCCGCACCGCTGATCGCTTCTGCCGTGTTTGTGGAACAAAGCTGAGGCTTGGAGAATAAAAAATGATCGGGATCACCAGGCCAAAGAATATGGCTTTGTGGCCTGGCAACTTAGTGGTAAATTTTTGGATGGATATGGATTTAGTTTAGAGATAAAAAAATAAACTTGCACGGGCGCAAGCCCAAGAAAGGACGGGACCGTGCAAATAGAATCCATCGTTATCATCTACTTTTTCTACGGCCTGGCCTTCTTTAGCATGGGTCTGCTTGTGGCTATGGAAGGAGGCCGCTCATCCGACGAGCGCGTACGCAAAGCGCTTCGCCCGTTGGCTGTATTCGGCCTGATCCACGCCGCGCATGAATGGCTGGAAATGTTCGCCCTCATCAACGGATTGAGCGGACACAGTGTCTCACCGCTTTTCAACATCCTCCATGTCGCAACGCTTTCATTTTCGTTTCTTTCCCTGGCCGCCTTCGGCGGTTATCTGCTTGCCAAGGATGAGATTGCCCAACGTATCAGTTTACTGGTCCCGCTGGTTCTCGAGGCTGTCTGGGTATTTGGCCTCATCAACATCAAGAGTCATTATCTGCCCGCAGATGTTTATGACTCAGCCCACGCCTGGACGCGCTACTCCCTCGCCATACCGGCCAGCCTGATCGCGGCCATCGGCCTGATCGCGCAACAACGCGCCTTCCGGCGCGCAGGTCTTGTCCGCTTTGGGCAGGATGCCATGTGGGCCGCGGTCGCATTTGGTTGGTACGGTCTCGTCGGTCAACTCTTTACCAACGCCAGCGCCCTGCCGCCATCCAATTTCATCAATCAGGATACATTCCAACAATTCTTTGGTTTCCCCATTCAACTCCTGCGCGCTGTCGCCGCCAGCGCGGCGGCTTTCTTCGTCATCCGTTTCTTGCGCGCTTTCCAGGTCGAGACCGAACAAAAGATCGCCGGCCTGCAAGCCGAGCGGTTGAAAGAATCGCAGCAGCGCGAAACCATGCGCGGCGAGCTCTTCCGGCGCGTGGTGGCCGCGCAGGAATCCGAACGTCAGCGCATCGCGCGCGACTTGCACGACGAGACCGGGCAATCTCTGACGGCCATCGGCATGGGCTTGCGTGGACTCGAAAGCCGCCTCACGCGGGACCCGAAGCGGGCCGCCGATACCCTGCGCGAACTCCAAACTCTGACAGCGGATTCCCTTAAAGAGCTTCAGCGCCTGATGGCGGATCTGCGTCCCTCGCACCTCGACGATCTCGGCCTTTCAGCCGCGCTGCGCTGGTACGCAGGAAAAATCGAAGAACGGTATCCGCTCAAAGTCCGCGTGGATATTCGCGGCTATGAACAACCCATCGACGAAGCCGCGCGCATCGCCACGTTCCGTATTATCCAGGAAGCCTTGAACAACGTCGTCAAACATTCCGAAGCAGGGACCGTTGAGATCGATCTTGATTTTGAAGACAGGCACATGCGTGTGCGTGTGCGCGATGACGGCCGCGGCTTCGACCTTGACCGCGTGAAAGCAGTGCAATCATCGTCCCGTCCATCGCTGGGGCTGGCCGGGATGCAGGAACGCGCCGCGCTGCTGGGCGGAAGAGTTTCCGTTCAATCACGGCCCGGACAGGGAACGCTGGTCGAGGCGTCCATACCTTATCATTACGAAAGCGAGAAGCAAGATGACCATACGCCTGTTACTGGTGGATGACCACGCCGTTGTGCGTTCGGGGCTGAGGATGCTGCTCGGCTCCGAAAGCGACGTTGAGATCGCGGGCGAGGCAGGCACAGCCGCGGAGGCAATCGAAGCCGCCAATCAAATGGCGCCTGATGTGATCCTGATGGATATCGGCCTGCCCGATCTTTCCGGCATCGACGCGACGCGCGAGATCAAAAAAAGATTTCCCAAAATTGCCATTGTGGCGCTGACCATCCACGAAGACCAGGAATATTTTTTCAAAATGCTGGAAGCGGGCGCATCGGGTTATGTACCCAAACGCGCCGCGCCGGAAGAATTGATCACCGCCATCCGCGCCGCCGCGACGGGACAGGTGTATCTATATCCATCGCTGGCGAAATTATTGGTGAAGGATTATCTGAGTCAGGATCATCCCAGTGATCAGAAATTAAAACTGGATGGTCTGACCGACCGCGAACGCGAGGTGCTGACTTATCTGGCCGAGGGCGCAGGCAATGATGAGATCGCTTCGTCGCTGGTCATCAGCCCGAAAACGGTGGAACGTCACCGCGAGAACATCATGCACAAACTAAACCTGCACTCGCGCTCCGAACTGGTGAGGTACGCGATCAGGAAGGGGATTATCAAGGCTTAGATTCAACCCGCCAATACAACAGACTGCTCAAAGCACACATCAAAAGGCGTCTTGAAACCAAAAAACATTCTCCGGGACGATGTTTGAGTTTATCAGCCGCAGAAATGGAAGGGGCTTCGAGCAACCACTTCCATTGGAAATATTGGCGAATGAGTCCATTCGTGTTTGCGCTGGCTTTCCAATGCCTCCATCGCCCGGGCCACGCGGCAACTTGCCATCAATTGCAACAACTTGTCCACCTGTAATCTCATATGTGCCTGTTGCCCAATGGAGGCAGCAGTTTCGATTTGTTTCGCGTTCAGACGCGCAAATTCCCGATTATAAGTATCGCGTGACGGGATACCGTTGGACAGTTCCAAAAAAGCCCAAAACCATGATTTTTTGGCTCCTCCAAAGACTTCCTCTTCTTCCCAACCATTCGCGTTGCATATCACCGCACAGATTGTGATAACCAAAACATCTATCGTTTTATGCAACTTGGTGCGCCCGGCATCGGTTTCACCAGAGGATGATACGCCATTTTGACTAATTGTCTAGATGTAAGATGCGTTCACCCCAGTCCTCGCAATGAGATTGCGTGAGTATTGCGTAAGCTGAGTCAATCAGGATGTATATCATGGCACAATGTGCCAAAAATTCCTTGACGCAATTTAGCTAGAGCATTATACTCCA
>JAKBYW010000170.1:0-5259 GCA_021840275.1 Chloroflexota bacterium
ACCCATCACTGCTTCGCTAACGTTCTTGACCGGCGTGGAGCCAACGTCCGGCAATCCAAGTTCGCTAAATGGAACATGCGAGAGAATGAGATAGGACGTGCCGCCGTTTTCGGTCTCGCCATAAACATGATTGATGTAACGATCCGGGTGAGCCTGGATGCGGGCGTGCGCTTCCTTTAGTAAGTCGGCGCGTTCGCCGAACATCAGCGCATCTGTGGGGCAGGTGGCTACACAAGCGGGTTCCAGGCCGTTGTCAATTCGCTGCGGGCACATGGTGCATTTGTCTATGAACGCGCCTTGAACAAGGCCCTTATCGTAGTCGAAATGCGGCACGCCAAAGGGACAGGCATTCATGCAATAGCGGCAACCGATGCATAGATCTTTGTTGTAAAGCACCGGACCGTCCTCGCGTTTGCTGTAAGCGCCCACCGGGCAAGCCGACATGCAATCGGGTTCTTCGCAGTGCATACAGTGATAAACCATCGAAGCGCGGTCCAAGTTCGGATATTCACCTTTAAGTCCAATACCGGCCACCCAGATGCGGGTCTTGTCCATCGGAATCTTGTTTTCGACGCTGCAGGCGATCATACAGGCGCGGCAGTCGATACAGCGCGTGGCATCATAAAGAAAAGCCTTGTGTTTGATGTTCTGAATATCAGTCATGATGGCTCCTGGCTTAGGCCTTCTTTACCGTTACAAATGTTTGACTAAGGGCCTGGCCGCCGCTGATCGGATCGGTATATGTGACGTGCAAGTCTGATGAGCTGGACCCAATTCCATAGGCTGTGGTCAAGCCTTTCGAAAGGTGGCCGAAGCCGGGGGTCATATAGACGCAATCCGGACGAATTGCCTGGGTGGCCTGCAGCTTGATGTGAATCTGGCCGACATTGCTGGTCACTTCAACCATGTCGCCATCTTTCAAGCCCTGAGAGGCCGCGGTCTTGGCATTTATCCATAAGCCTGGAACATCATCATATTTATGCAACAACTGGTTGTTCTGTGTGCCGAACTGTGTCTGGCGGGCATCTTTACCGGTCAGCAGATAGAATTGGCCGGACTTGGGCGCGGGCGGCTCTTCCCATTTAGGGACACCGTCGAAACCGGCTTTGTCGAGTGTTGCAGAATTAAGCTCGATCTTTCCAGTAGGTGTGCTCCACTTGTAGATGTCGGAATTGCTTTCCGGCAAATCCACATAGCCGCGGCTTCGAACGGCGTCCAGCGATACGCCTAATGGAGCCAACTGCTGGGTGATATAGTCTTCATCATCTTTGTACTGGAAGAAGTCGCTTAATCCCAAGCGTTCGCCGAGTTGTTTGTAAATCCACAACGCCGATTTTCCTTCGCCCTGCGTTTCGATGACCGGCTGGCGCAGAAAGGCACGGTTTCCAACTACGTTGAGTGGATCATAACGTTCCAGATATGACGCTTCGGGCAGGACAACATCCGAGAACCAGGAAGTGTCGTTCATGATGATGTCCACCGTGACGATGAAATCCATCTTGGCGAAAGCTTCCAATGTTTTCTTGCGGTCGGGTAGTGACATGGTGGGATTCTGGCGCGAGATGAACCAGCCGTGTGCGGCATAAGGATCCTGGGCCACAATTGAGTCTCGCATTTGCTGGAAGACGCCGATCTTGAGCGGAACGAATGGATACTTCCACGGCACGCCGTCCAGGCGCAAGGCAGAAACGCGCGGATAAGCTGGCTGGGTGGGAGCGCCCAATCCGGCGCCTTCGCTTCCAGCCGGAAACATTGTAGTATTCCAGTTACCGACCAAGGCATTTAAAATGGCAATGGCGCGTTCGGTTTGGAATGAATTAACAAAATTCGAGGTACGCCACCCGTTGTGGGCCAGCGCGGAAGACGCGGCCGCGGCAAACTCGCGCGCAATGCGGCGGATGGTATCCGCCGGGATTTCGGTAAGCCCCGCCGCCCATTCAGGTGTGTACTGTTTGACGCTGTTCGCGACCTCATCGAAACCAACGGTATATTGGTCCACGAAATAGTGGTTGTAAAGGCCTTCGGTGATGACGACATTGAGCATTGCCAGATGGAAGGCCAGGTCGGTGCCGGGGCGGATGGGCAGCCATTCGGTCGCTTTGGCGGCTGTCTTGGTGAAACGCGGATCGAGCACCACCATCTTGGCTCCACGGTCTATGGCATGGATCATCTCGCCGGTTTCCGAGTTGGAGATGGCTTCGGCCAGGTTGCGCCCGGTCATAATGATGTATTCGACTTTACTATAATCTCGGTTGGGTTCTTCCATGCCGTATGTCATTAGGTTCGAGACGATCATGGCATTGAAGCACAAGCTGCGCTGAGTCCCATAGTTGGGCGAGCCGAAAGCCTGCAACAGATTCTCGAATAGCGGCTGTGATAAGTTGTGCGTGGATGAAAAGACCATCGCCTCGGGGCCGTATTTCTGCTTGATGTCGAGCATGTTTTTGGCGACAAGGTCCAACGCTTCTTCCCAGGATGCTTTGCGGAATTTGCCCTCGCCGCGTTTTCCCACCCGAATGAGCGGGGTCAACACACGATCAGGATCGTAAGTGTTCATCAACCCGGCCTGGCCGCGCGGACACAATTTGCCTTTGGAATGCGGATGATCGGGGTTGCCTTCCAGTTTGACGACACGGCTATCTTTGACTTTGGCGAGCAGGCCGCAGCGCCAGACGCACATTTCGCACATGCTCGGAATGTAGCCATCGCCGGCAGCGTTAAGTTGTCCGGCGTCACGCGCCGCCTGCGCCACCATCGGCTGAAGCATTTGTCCCACTGCTAGTGCTGCCGTTGCCGCCCCGCCAAGTTTTAGAAAGTCGCGTCGTGTTAGAATTTTTGTCATAATGTACTCCAGTTACCGCTATAGTTTTGGGTGATTGAGGGCCGGCTGAATGCCAGCCCTCAACATGAACTGGCGATTAGTTTTCCCTGCGTTGCCAGCCTACCCGGTCGATCAAATAGAATAGGAGCAGGGTGATCAACGTAAAGAGCAGAATGAACAGGAACGAGTTGAGATTCCACAAATCGGGCATGACTACATTGCCAATTTTGGCAATCGCCGCGATTGGCGGGAAAACATATTGATAAGTCAGGCCGAATATTATTGCGCCAACAAAGAAACCGAGGAAACCGGGGATGATGTAGTCGAGCTTACCTTCGCCGCCACCGGCGGCGCAAGTACCCGGTCAGTATCCTGTCAAAGCCATTCCTATCCCAAATATCAGCCCGCCGATAATGTTACCGACGATATAAGTGGCTGGGACAGTTGGGAAGGTAATCAACCCAAGTGCGCGTAAGCCGTAAAGTCCGATCATTGCGACCACCAGGGCGGTCATCATGAACTTCAATACAGCCAGGTCGGTAAAGCGGAAGACACCGACGATTTTGTTGTATTTGGTAAGCCCGGCCTTGTTCAGCGAAAAGCCGAAGAACACGCCCAGGATGCCAGCGATCACATAATTAGTCATAGCTTTGCTCCTAATAGCGTTTGCGATAGACAACTAAAGCTGTCAGGATGCCTGAGGCGAACATCCCGGCAATGAATAGGAATGCGGCTGGAGCGAGCAACATACCGCCTGAGATGGCGAGACCGCTGGTACAGCCACCAGCTATACCGGCGCCATATTCCAAAATGATCGCGCCGATGAAGGCCAATACCCAACGCTTCCAGGTTTGCAGTCCGAAAATCTTTTTCCACCGCTCATCGGGATTGGCAGCATCTTTTTTGCCCCATTTGAGCGTACCGCTGGTTGCAGCGCCAATCATTCCGCCGAAGAAGACACCAATCAGCAAGATGAGGCCCCAGGTAATGCCCGGCGGCATGATGAAATTAAAGTACATGTTGTCAAATGCTTTTGGGGCGATAGCCTTTCCAAACATCCCGGCTAGATTTTCAAATGCACCCGATGCCCCCAATAAGCTGTTGCTCAACACTACCGCCAGCACTCCGACAACGCCCAGCAGTGCGCCAGCCACGTAAGGCGACCATAGTTCTTTGTGAAAGTAGTTCATGATCCATTTCATTCTGATCACTCCTCGCTATCATCATCTGAGACAACTGCATCCATCAGGCCCAGGACTTTATCGGCCTTCTTGGGGTTGTCCAAAACCCGTTTTAAGGATTTGCGTGTTTTAGTTTTCAGGCTGGCAATCTCCGGCAACATATCCACAACATCAACCGGATATTCTCCATCGGCTTTCTTTGTATCGCCAAATGAGACATTAACCAGCTTTTCTCTTGTGATAACAAAACCGCCGCCGCCCACCAGTAGCAGACCAATCATCACCATCAAAATGATGTTGCCCCAGTTGGTTGGGTGTATTCCCAGAACATTCTCATCATAGCGCTTGACATAGTCAACCAGGTTGGGGTCGTTGGCGTCAAGCGTAGTTGCTGCGGGTGCAGCGACAGCAACACTTGCAGGGCCGCTGGGCGCAGATGATTGTCCGGCAGGGGCAGGCGTTGCGGTGGAGGCTGTTGAAGGTGCGGAGGTGGTTGGCCCGCCAGCGCCAATTTCAACACCCAGGATGGATGCATAAACCTGAGCACGAGCCTGTAAATCATTTGGGTGGCACTGTTGGCAGGATGCCTTTACATCCGATAGAGGTGAAACCATACCCGTATGAGCAGCGGCCTTGTCGGTTGTCTGCTGGTTCCCGCCATGGCAGATGTAACAGAAATCGCCAAAGGCGTGTGACTGGTGCCAGGGTTTGCCATCGTTGTTAACCGGCTTTTGTCCTTGCACCTCGTGGCAATTTTTGCAGGATGAGGTCTGTGAGCCGCATTGCGCTTTGACAGGCTGGACGAATGCCAGCGCAATCCCGGCGACGATCAATACCAGGATGCCCGCGAAAACGAACGTCATATATATTTTCTTTCGTTGCATTTATTCCTCCTCCAGGAGAATTTTTTTCTTTCGAAAAATAAACCTAGGCACTTTGTTCTGCCTTGATTTCATCCATGATGCTGACACGTCGGGCAAGCCGCTCGCGCATTACAGTGCGAAGCAAATCAAGTGCTTGAATTAAACGCTTGTCCGCAAGGTGATATATAATCGTTGTGCCCTGGCGGACTGTGTGCACTAATCCGTGTTCGCGCAGAATCTTCAGGTGCCGTGAGACGTTCGGCTGGGCGATGCCAAGTTCAAGGGTCAGTTCTGTCACATTGCGCGGTGCCTCGCTTAGCGCGTACAGCAGAAGGATACGTGTTGGATCAGAGAGGGCGAAGCAAAAATCTGCTTCTAGCTGGCTGATTTCCTG